>DASSMG010000255.1:0-2420 GCA_035688995.1 Actinomycetota bacterium | reverse complement strand
CGCCGGTCGGATCCCCCACCGTGATCTCGACGACGTCGTCCGGCGACACGACGAAGGGTCGCGAGAAGAACATGTGAGGGCTCACCGGGACCACGAGCACGCACTCGGCCCGCGGCGACACGATCGGCCCGCCGGCACTCAGGGCGTAGGCCGTGGACCCGGTGGGGGTCGCGACGATGACGCCGTCGGCATTGAACGTCGCCAGCCGCTCGCCGCTGATCCGGACGTCGAGCCGCACCAGGCGGTAGCGGTCGGAACGTTCGACCAGCACCTCGTTCAGTCCGAGGAGCGTGCGCCCATCATCGGGGGCCGCACATTCCAGCATCATCCGCTCCTCGATCTCGTAATCGCCGGCCGAGATGCGTTCGAGGGCACGACGCTCGTTCCCGGCGTCGACCTCGGTGAGATAACCGAGGGTGCCGAGGTTGACCGCAAGCAGCGGAGCGTCGAACGCATGGGCCTCGCGCGCGGCTCGCAGCACCGTGCCGTCGCCCCCCAGCGAGATCACGATGTCGGGGTCGTCGTCGACCACTGCGATGTCACGCTCGGCCAGCCAGCGGGTGAGCTCCTTCTCCAACTCGACGGCCTGCGGCTTGCCCTCGTGAACGAGGAAGGTCACGCGCCTGAGGTTCACGTCGTCACCTCCGCCACCGCGCGATCAAGGACCTCGGTCGATGCGCCGCCTCCGGCGCGAAGGTGGAGGAAGAACTCGCGATTGCCGGCCGGCCCCGGCAACGGCGACGGCACCGCGTCGACGAGACCGAACCCCTCGGCCGCGGCCCCCGTGACGGAACGCTCGAGGGCGGCGCGCCACAGCGCCGGATCCCTTACGACACCGCCCTTGCCGACCTCGGAGCGACCCACCTCGAACTGGGGCTTCACGAGAACGACGAGATCTGCGTCGGCCGACGCGATCCGATGGATCGCGGGAAAGACGAGCGTGGTCGAGATGAACGAAAGATCGGCCACGACGCCATCGGCGGGCCACGGAACGTCTTCTGCCGTCAGGTCGCGCACGTTGCGCCGTTCCATCACGACAACGCGCTCGTCGTTCCGCAGCGACCAGGCGAGCTGTCCGTAGCCGACGTCGATCGCGCAGACCGCCGAGGCTCCGCCCTGCAACAAGCGATCGGTGAACCCGCCGGTCGAGGCGCCGAGATCGAACCACCTTCGCCCGGAGACGCGAACGTCGAGACGCGCCAGCGCGCCGTCGAGCTTGTCCCCCCCGCGACCGACGAAACGCTTGGCGTCTCCGGTGAGCACGATGGGGTCATTGGGAGACACGAGCGTTGCGGCGCGCGTCGCGGGTAAACCCTTCACGGTCACCTTGCCCTCGTCGATCGCGCGCTGCGCTTCGGTGCGCGAGCTGCTCAACCCGCGTCGGACGAGCTCAGTGTCCAGGCGGGCCGTTCTCAAGACTGGAGTCGAGCTCGGCTTCGAGCCTTTTCCGCGTGGTCTCGAGGCTCTCGAGCCTGGTCTCGTCGTCGGCGCCGTCACCGGCGCGATCGAGTTCACGCTGGACCTCGTCTACGAGGTCCTCGACGAGGTCGTTGCTCTCGTCGGGTCCGGACCCGTTTTCGGGACGTTCCATGGACCGATTATGACGGTCCGGAGCGAGGCGTCGCTGTCTTCGTCGTCTTCTTTGCCGTTGTCTTCTTCGCGGGGGTCTTCTTCCGGTCGCTCTCGAGCCGCGTCAACCGACGTTCCAGTCGCTCGAGGTCCCGCTTGGAAGCGAGACCGAGGTTCTCGATCTGGTTCCGGATCTCCGTGCGGATGATGCGGGTGAGCTCGAGCCGGTTCTGCCGGCTTCGATCGACGAGATCGCGGGCGACCGACGATGCCTGCTGACGCCGGACCTCACCCTGTTTCACGAGATCCTTCACGACCTGTTCGGCTTGATGACGCGTCAGCTCCGCTACTCCCGATCCGAACAACGCGATCCTTCGTAGCTCGTCGAGCATGTCGTCTCCTTAAAGGGCTTCCCAGGATCTCCTGGGGCTTCGGCGCAAGCGCGAAACCTATACTTGCCCCGGTGATCTCGCTCATCCCCATCTCGGATGCGAATCCCACGCGGCGCTTCGCCATCGTCACCGTTGCCATCATCGTTCTGAACGTCGTCGCGTTCTTCACGCTCGAGCCCGGTTTCGGGACTTCTGAGGAATCGACGCCCTACTTCGCCCGGACGACCGCGGTCCCGTGTCAACTCGAGCATCGCTGCCCCGACGTCCCCGTGCAGTACGGACCCGGCGTGAAACCGGTCCGGCTCCCCGACCGAGACTTGTTGTCGTTCATCGGAGCGATGCTGTTCTCGACGTTCCTGCACGCCGGCTTCCTGCACATCGCCGGGAACATGCTGTTCTTGTGGGTGTTCGGCAACAACATCGAAGACTTCCTCGGACGCGTGAAATTCGTGGCCTTCT
>DASSMG010000254.1:0-5790 GCA_035688995.1 Actinomycetota bacterium | reverse complement strand
AGATCGAGGGGCTCGATCAGGTCGACAAGGTCATCGACATCGACCAGAGCCCGATCGGCCGGACGCCTCGCTCGAACCCGGCCACCTACACCGGCGTGTTCGACCACGTCCGCAAGCTCTTCGCCAAGACGCAGGACGCTCGCCGCCGCGGTTACCAACCGGGCCGGTTCTCCTTCAACGTCAGGGGCGGGCGCTGCGAGGCTTGTTCGGGCGACGGGACGATCAAGATCGAGATGCATTTCCTCCCCGACGTCTACGTCCCGTGCGAGGTGTGCAAGGGCAAGCGCTACAACCGAGAGACACTCGAGGTCCGTTACAAGGGCAAGAACATCTCGGAGGTTCTCGAGATGAGCGTCTCCGAGGCGGCCGAGTTCTTCTCCGCGATCCCGCCCATCGCACGTCACATGAACACGTTGCGAGATGTGGGGCTCGGTTACATCAAGCTGGGACAGCCGGCACCGACGTTGTCGGGTGGTGAGGCACAGCGCGTCAAGCTCGCCACCGAGCTATCGAAGCGGTCGACGGGAAAGACGCTCTACATCCTGGATGAACCGACGACCGGCCTCCACTTCGATGACGTGTCGAAGCTCCTCGGCGTTCTGCACCGTCTCGTGGATGCCGGCAACACGGTCGTGGTCATCGAGCACAACCTCGACGTGATCAAGACCGCGGATCACATCGTCGACCTTGGGCCGGAGGGCGGCGCCGGGGGAGGGTCGGTCGTCGCATCCGGCACGCCCGAAGAGGTCGCCCGCACCCCGGGCTCTTACACCGGCCAGTACCTGAAGCCACTCCTCACGACCGCACGCAAGCGGCGCGGCGGCATCGCGGCAGCTACGAAACGCCGTACGAGAGCGGCGGCGTCGGCCTAAGAACCGGTGTCGCGGCGATCGCTCGCGGCCACGTTGCCACCAAAGATCTTGGGCTCCGCTCCGCTGACGATCTCTTGAAGCTGCTCCAGCAATAGTTGCCGGTCGAGCTTGATCCCGTGGCGCTTGCCGACCTTGGCGTAGTCGGGGAAGTGCGTAACTAGATCGATCGCGACGCTTTCGAACGCATGACGCGCGACGCGCTCCCGAGACGCGTAGTCCATCAGGTTGAAGACGAAGAGATGCTCGTCGTCGCGCCGGGGCTCGATCAGGACGATGTCCACTTCGGGATGCGCGTGCGTGATGAGCTCGATCTCTTTCTCGACCTGTGCCGTCGCCATGATGCGGAAGGTCTGTGCGGCGATGTGGGGAAAGCCCTTCTCCGAGATGTCGCGCGAGGCAAGACCGGTCGCGCTTGGAAGCAAGTCACCGGGGTTGTGCACGTAAGGAACAAGGGGATTGATGCACACGATGAGGGTCGCTCCATGGGCGATCGCCACGTCGATGTTCGTCGTCGACCTCAGGCCCCCATCGAGATACACGCGCTCACCGATCCGACGCGGGGAGTAGAGCAAGGGGATCGCGGTCGACGCGGCGGCCGCGTCCGATATCTCGACATCAGCCGTCGCGCTCGCCCCGAAGACCATTCGCGTGCCGGCGTCGAGGTCCGTCGCGGTGATGAGCAGTTCCCGTTTCGTTTCGTGGAAGCGATTCGACCGGCCCTCGCTCGTGAAGAGGCGCCTCATCCAGGCTTCCGTCCCATCGGTCGTGTAGAGACCGGGCGGCAAGCCCTCGGCCAGCGCCCCGAATCCGTCGATGAGGGAGGTGGTCAGCGGGTGCGCTGCGTAGCGACGGATCGCACCGAGGACGCCGAGGGGCCAGCGGACCGCGGATCGCAGTAATCCCTTCCGCTCGGGCATGAGGATCTCGTCGGCGCGGATCTCGGGGATCGACCCGTCGCGCTGGCCGATCTGCGCGCGGAGCAGCTCGTCCGGTGGGATCCCGTTCGCGAGGCAGGCCGCAACCACGGCGCCTGCCGAGGTTCCGACGAACAGGTCGAAGTCGTTGACCGTGACCCGGCGGCTCATGGCGCTCATCGCGTTGAGCACCCCGAGGTGGTAGGCGGCCCCCGTGATGCCGCCCCCACCGAGGACCAGGGCAGTGCGCCCGCGGCCCTCGTGCTTGGCGACCGCTTGCTGAAACCGCGCGTGCCCCTGAGACAGGTAGATGACCGCTCCCATCACTCCAACCTTATCCAGGAAGACCACGGCTCGGTCTGCTTTTGACCACATAGCGGTCCGGGTACGCCTACGGTGAAGGAACTGAACCCTCTTGGAGGATGGAGACCGATGTCTGAAAGAACGAAAAGAAGGCTGGGATTCGGGATCACCCTGGCGATGATCGTCGGGGCGATCGCGGTGTTGAACCTCGGCACCGCCCCGGCTGCGGTGGCGCAGTGCACGAGCGGGGACGGCGGCGGAGGGACTCCTTCTGAGTCCGCAAGCCCGTCTGGATCCACCAGCCCGTCTGGATCCGCTACGGGACTCCTCGTCGGCGCCGCCCAATCGAGCACGACACCGGCACCGAGCTCGTCGACCACAGGTGGCGGCGGGATCACGCTGCCGCCGATCCTGCCGAGCGACAGCAGCACGTCCGCCAGCCCAAGCTCGCCGGGTGGCGGCGAGGTTGCGCACTGCCCGACGGACGTAACGATCGCCTACACCGCGCCGAACCCACGGCAGAACCCCAAGCCGACGTTCCACGGGAGGGTCAAGAGCGACGAGAACTCGTGCATCGGCGGGCGGATCGTGACGCTCATGAAGAAGAAGGACGGCCCCGACGCACGCGTGGGTCACGACCTGAGCAGTCCCCGCGGAGCGTGGCAGGTCGAACTCCGCAGGGCGAACGGCCGGTACTACGCCAAGGTGAAGAAGGACACCGTCGCGACCGACAGTGGCCGCGCGGTGTGCGAGGCGGGACGCTCCAAGACCCTCAAGGTCTAAGACCTACTGCGATGATCTGCCGAGGGGGCACTTCGGTGCCCTCTCGGCGCGCCTAGACTGCCGCTCTCGGGCGCTTGGCTCAGCGGTAGAGCGCTGCCTTCACACGGCAGAGGTCACTGGTTCGATCCCAGTAGCGCCCACCACCCATCGGCCCCGCGCCAACCGTCGTCCCACAGCCGACCTTTGTACTCTGGAGCCCGCTAGGCGAGCTCTGGAGTACAAACATCGGGAGTGCCGTGCCGGGCCCCCGAATCGTCGGTTTCGGGATACATCGGACACCTGGGCCCCGCCCGGCAGGAGGCGTGGCTCCCACGCCGAATCCCGTCCCCATGAGGCTTCGTAGGTTCGCCGCGCTTGCGGTCGCGCTCGCAACGGTTATCGCAGTGGCAGGCGTCCCGGGCGTATCGACGGCGGCGCCCTGTGGGGATGCGACCGTCCCGCTGCGCACCTTCAAAGTCGTGTCCAAGTGGGTCAAGAAGTCCTACGCCATCGGGGAGACCGCGAAGCTGAAGGTCAACGTCACCCGTCTCGCCGACCAGGATCCCGTCACGTCCGATGGGATCGACTGGCCTACCGGTCGACCGATGGACGAGCCCGCTCCGGACGTGAGCGTGGGGGTCGGGATGATGGTCGGTGACGTCTACCTGACCGGTGGAGCGATCACCGACGCCGATGGCAACGCGGTGGTGAAGGTTCCGATCGCCGATTACACGAAGCCCGGCAAGGGCAACAGCCGGATCTACGCCGAGAAGATCGCGATCAAGGACTTCCCGAGCAGCGCGTGCCGCGTGGTCATCAAAGAGTTCGGTTACGTCGACCCGGGCCCGGGACTGACGATCACCAAGTAGGGGCTCTCAGCCAAGAACCAACCCCCGCCCCGCACCGACGATCACCAAGCAAGGCTCTCAGCCGGAGGCTTGTGCCGCCCCTCTGGTCTCATCGGGGATGAGCGCGGTCAACATCGGCGCAAGCTCGTTGATGTGCGACTTGCTGAGGAAGGCATCGGCCCACACCGGCTTGCTCTCGAGGACGGCGGAGAAGGCCACGATCTTCGTGTCCGGCGACACCCCCCGCACCACCTGGGCCAGGGTGCTGCCGTTCATCAGCGGCATCAGGTAGTCGACGATCACGAACCTCGGGTGATGCTGGAGAACGAGAGGGATGGCGTCGAGCCCCGTGGCCGCTTCGCCCGCGACCTCGAACCCCTCCATCTCGAACAGCAGTCTCAAGGCATCGCGTACGTCTTCGTCGTCGTCGACGATCAGTACGGTCCGGCCTTCGTGTTCGTTCATCGGGCACTACTCCTATTCCCATGGCGAGCCTTCAAGGCCCCCGCGATGCCACAGGCTTTGGTTCAACCAGGCCAATCACCATAGCCAAGTCGGGCCCGATGTGGAAGGGGGGCCCGCCCGTAGACTGCCCCGAGAATGAGCGATCCTGAACGTCCGATCCCCCCTCGAGGCGAGAAGGCGCGGCCGACCAAGCCCGGGGACGACCCGAAGCAGCGCTGGATCACGGTCGCCTGGCTGGTGGGGGCCGTCGTTTTGTTTGCCTTGCTTCAGCTGAACCCCCTGACGAACCGGGCCCCCGAGGAGATCAGCTACACGAAGTTCCAGGACCTCGTGGACGGGGATCAGGTGACCAAGGTCTCGGTGGCCACGGATTCGATCCAGGGCACCTACAAGGACGACGAGGGCCACTCGGTCTCGTTCGTCACGACGCTCCCGCCGAACTTCCAGACCGATCAGCTCCTGAACGACCTCGTGGCCAAGGACGTGGATGTCAGTGGCGACCAGCCGAGCGCACTCAGCAGCCTCTTCTATTCGCTGCTGCCGTTCTTGATCATCGGCGTGCTCTATTACTTCTTCTTCATCCGGCGCGTCAGGAAACAACTGAGCGGGCCGGGCGGGCCGCTGTCGCTGGGCAAGAACAAGGCGAAGCTCTACGACCGCACCGACATGAAGACGACGTTCGACGACGTCGCCGGCGTGGACGAGGTCGAGGCCGAGCTCACCGAACTCGTCGACTATCTGAAGAATCCCGAGAAGTTCAGCCGGCTCGGCGCGCGCATCCCGAAAGGCGTCTTGCTCGTCGGACCGCCGGGCACCGGGAAGACGCTGCTGGCACGCGCGATCGCGGGCGTGGCCGGCGTGCCGTTCTTCTACATCTCCGCGTCCGAGTTCATCGAACTGTTCGTCGGCCTGGGAGCAGCGCGGGTACGCGACCTCTTCCAGCAGGCGCGCTCGCGCGCTCCGGCCATCGTGTTCATCGACGAGATCGACGCGGTGGGGCAGTCGCGGTCCGGGGTTGCCGGGTACCAGTTCGGTGGCAACCAAGAACAGGAGCAGACGCTGCAGCAACTCCTCACGGAGATGGACGGTTTCGAGCCGAACAGCGGCGTGATCATCGTCGCGGCGTCGAACCGACCCGAGGTCCTGGACGCGGCCCTGCTGCGGCCGGGCCGTTTCGACCGGCAGATCCAGGTCAACCTTCCCGAGGTGAAGGGGCGCGAGGAGATCCTTCGCATCCACGCTCGTCACGTGCATCTCGGGTCGGACGCCGACCTCCAGGTTCTCGCACGCCGTACCCCCGGGTTCTCGGGGGCGCAGTTGGCCAACGTGATCAACGAGGGTGCGCTCCTCGCCGCGCGCAAGGGGCAAGACCAGGTGGGCATGGTCGAACTCGAGGAAGCCGTAGATCGCGTCGTCGCCGGCTTGGAGCGTCGCTCCCAGGTGTTAACCGACAACGAGCGGCGGCTCGTCGCGTATCACGAGCTGGGTCACGCGCTGGTGGCCTGGTTCGTCGACAACTCCGATCCGGTGCACCGCATCTCGATCATCCCGCGCGGCATCGGGGCGCTCGGCTACACCGAGCAGCTCCCCGAAGAGGAGCGCTATCTGATGTCCGAGCCCGATCTG
>DASSMG010000253.1:0-15893 GCA_035688995.1 Actinomycetota bacterium | reverse complement strand
ATGCAGGTAAAGACGACCGGCGGCGTCTTGTGCGTGGCGCGAGGTCAAGAAGACCCACAGAGTTTCGACGAGCTCCGATCCATGAAGCCGATCGTGGGTCGCGAGGAGATCCACGGCTGCCGTCGCCGAGCTGCCCAGGTTGTCGTCGAGTGCGACCGTCCAGGCCTCGAGTGCCTGGGCATCGAAATGTCCGATCCGATCGGAAGCGGCGTCGATGCGGGCGACCCGAGCGGCCCAGCGTGCTTCACGATAGGAACGCGCGATCTCGCGTCCGCCCACGGCCGAGGTCCCTATGCCGACGAATGCATCGCCGAGACCGACCTCCTCACTTGCTTTGATCAGAGCCTTGGGCACCTCGGTCGTCGATGCGACGTCCGGCACCACCACAACCAGGTGATCGGCGACCAGCGCCACGGCCACATCCCCTCTGGATTCGGTTAATTCAACCGATGCGACTCGCTGTAGACGGTCCTTGAGTGATCGGGTGGCGCGGCCGGGGTCGAGGACGACCACGCGGCACGCTACGTCCAGGTTGATCCCGGCGTCCTCCGCCAAAGCATCCAGCTCTTCATCGTCGGGGTCTTCCAGGAGATCGACGAGAGACGATGCGGGCACGGTTCTCGCGTCTGTGCCGGTGCGCAGCATCGCGTCGATGTTCAGCAAGGGACGCAGTACGTCTTCCCATTGGATCTCGGGGTTGATCAGTAAGACCGGGAACGGGCCCGTCGACGGCTCGTCCATGATCGGAGCCTCGACACGCCCACTGTGCGTGAGCAGACCGGCGGCACCGGCTCGGTCGAGGGTCACCGACAGGTGTCTGACGGCGGTTGCGGATCGCGCCATCCCGGTGAGGTCGACGACCAGGTCGCCGGCCGCCACGCGGTCCAGATCGGACTCGTCGGCCGCGAACACGATGCGTACGAGACCGTCCAGGAATGCATCGAGCGTGACCCCGGTGCCCTCGATCGAAGGCCCGTCGGGTCCAAGCTCGACGCGCCAGCAAGTGATGCCCATGTATCTCCGTTGGTCGTAACAGCGGTCGGCGCTCGCCGCCATCGCGCCGGAACCAACATTCCGACACGGCAGAGGCCGCGATGCAAGTGCTTTCGTGGACACTTGTCGGGTGCGCACCGCTGTGGTTGGCCATGTCGAGTGGGTCTCCTTCATGGAGGTGGACCACGTGCCGGCTCCTGGAGAGATCGTCCATGCGGGGGCCTGGTGGGAAGAGGCCGGGGGAGGAGGCGCCGGCGCGGCCGTCCAGCTTGGCCGGCTCGCCCGAGATGTCACTTTCTTCACGGCGTTGGGTGACGACGCCGTCGGACACCGCAGCTACGAACGTCTGGAGGAACTCGGCGTACGGATGCGGGTCGCGTGGCGCAGTGAGCCCGCCCGGCGCGCCCTGACGTTCGTCGATCGCGCCGGGGAACGGACGATCACGGTGCTCGGCGACCGTCACTCGCCCGTGGCGACGGACGATCTCCCGTGGGACGAGCTCGAGGCGATCGACGCGGTCTATTTCACCGCGGGCGACGCCGGCGTGTTGCGGCTCGCCCGTGAGGCCGGTGTGGTGGTTGCGACCACCCGGGTCCTATCCGTCCTGACCGAAGCGGGGGTCCAACTGGACGCGGTCGTGGGCAGCGCCGTCGATCCCTCCGAGGCTTATCCACCCGGGGGTATCGAACCTCCGCCCGGGCTCGTGGTTCGTACCGACGGGGCTCGCGGGGGGACCTACGAGATCGCCGGGGGCAGGGTCGGTAGTTACGCATCCGAGTCGCCCCCGGGGCCGATCGTCGATCGTTACGGAGCCGGCGATTGTTTCGCCGCCGGTCTCACGTACGGGCTCGGGCGCGGTCTCGCGACCGAGGAGGCCTTGAAAGTCGCGTCACTGTGCGGCGCCGCCGTGATCACGGGTCGGGGGCCGTACGAAGCGCAACTAACGAACGCCGCGCTCGAGGAGAGGCTGTCGGGTTAGCGCCGCTTCCGCGGAGGCCGCATCGACGAACGCCTGCCTCGCGACGAATACACCGTTGCCGCAGGCATCATCTTCAAGCCCGATTCCTCGAACTCTTTCTTGAGGTCGAGTCGTGAAGCCATCACTCCCACGTCTTTCTGCTCGAGCGTCGACACGAAGGTGATGGCCTCTCCCGCACGTCCCGCTCGCGCGGTACGTCCCGTGCGGTGCACGTATCCGTCGAGATCGTTCGGAACGTCGTAGTTGATGACGTGCGTGATGTTGTCGAGGTGGATCCCACGTGCCGCTACGTCCGTGGCGATCAGAACCGCCTTCGTCTCACGGCCGAATCGATCCAGCGTGGTCTGGCGCGATGCCTGGGTCATGTCGCCGTGCATCACGTACGCGGGGACGCCTTTCGCCTTGAGCTTGTGTCCCAGACGGTCGGCACCACGTTTGGTTCGGACGAACACCAACGCTAGATCCCGGTCGTGCTCGTTCAGGATCTCGATCAGCATTTCGACCTTGCCGGACTCGGCAACGGGGACGAATCGGTGAGATGCATCCTGGATCCCCGAACCTTCATCGAGCGAGATCTCGTGCACGACCGCATCGTGCGTGTAGGAGCGCGCCAGGCGTTGCGTGCCCGAATCGAGAGTGGCCGAGAAGAACAATGTCTGGCGCTCGCGCGGGAGACGCTTGACGATCCGATCGACCTGGGGCTGGAATCCCATGTCGAGCATCCGATCGGCTTCATCGAGCACGAAGATCCGGATGCGGTCGAGTCGCAACATCTTGCGGTTCTCGAGGTCGTCGAGGCGCCCCGGCGTCGCGACCACGACGTGCGCTTTCTGCGCCCGCTCGGCCTGCTTGGCCATCGATGCGCCGCCGAAGACGGCGGCCGCTCGCAAGCCCTTGGTGCGGCCGATCATGCGCATCTCCTCGGCTACCTGAACGGCGAGCTCACGGGTGGGGACGAGAACGAGCGCAACCGGCCCCTTCTCCTTGGCCTCGACCCGCTCGGTGATGGGGATCGCGAACGCGATCGTCTTGCCCGATCCCGTGCGTGACTTGGCCAGGACGTCGTGTCCGGCTATGGCGTCCGGGATGACCAGGGCCTGGATCGGAAAGGGCGTCGTGATCCCGGCGCGGTCGAGGGTGGCTACGACGGGCGCGGACGCGCCCAGGTCGGCGAAAGACATGCTGAACTCCTTCTACTGGCGGGAGATCGCTTCACTACCGCCTGAGAAGGGCTGGAAGAGAGAGATCTCACGGGCGGGTGAGTCCGCCCTAACGATTACTCGAACAAGATACCAGCATCGGGCATTCCGGGCCGGGAATGGCCATATCGGCCCGAGCTACGGGGGCCCCAGAACCTTTACATCATTTGGTGTAACGTGGTCTTGCTGCGGCACCGCCGGGACACAGCGGTGCAGTCACTTCGGCACGGCGCGGTGTAACCCACCTCCGGCCTAGGAAGGAAATTCAGACCATGGCATCTACTGCACCAGCTCCCGCGCGGCCCGTTCAGGGCGTCACGCGGCTGGGCGATAGGCAAGAGAAGCTCCAACGACTCTCGGTATTGATCTTCACGATCGTTCCGTTTGCCGGACTGATCTTCGCCGTCCTCATGTTTTGGGGGACCGGCTTGAGTGTCGTCGACGTCGCGATCGCACTGACCTTCTACATCGCGACGGGCCTCGGGGTCACCGTCGGTTTCCACCGGATGTTCACGCACCAGAGTTTCCGACCCACTCGTGCGGTGAAGATCGCGCTGGCCGTAGCCGGCTCGATGTCGGTGCAGGGCGCGATCATCGATTGGGTCGCGACGCACCGTCGGCACCACGCCTATTCGGATAAGGACGGCGATCCGCATTCGCCACACCTCGACGAAGGTCCCGGTATCAAGGGAGTCGTCCGCGGTCTGTGGCACGCCCACGTCGGATGGCTCGCCGAGCCGGAGCAGACCGAGAACTCGCGTTGGGCCCCCGATCTTCTGCGCGACCGCGACATCGTGCGGATCAACAAGATGTTCGGTTGGTTGACGCTCGCAACGTTCGTGCTTCCCGGCGTCCTCGGCGGAGTGATCACGGGCTCGTTCAGCGGTGCGGTCACCGCCTTCTTGTGGGGATCGCTCGTGCGGGTGTTCCTTCTCCATCACGTGACGTGGAGCATCAACTCGATCTGTCACTTCTTCGGGCGTCGGCCGTTCGAGAGCGACGACTACAGCACGAACAACTGGGTCCTATCGATCCTGTCGTTCGGTGAGTCGTGGCACAACAACCACCACGCGTTCCCGACGAGCGCGGTGCACGGCATCGGCAGGGGTCAGATCGACCCGACCGGCGCAGTGATCCGGCTCCTCGAACGGCTCCGCTTGGCGCGCGACGTGAAGCTCGTTTCCGCCAAGCAACTCGCGGCCAAGGCCGTCGAGGAGTTCCACGCGCGGCCCTCAGTAGTCCCGAAATAACGATCCCTCTCGCCGAGCGATAGATCGACCGCACATAGCGCGGCTCGATCACCACTCGGCGTTGAGGGTTCGGGGTAACTCGTGGGCGCACCTAGAGTGGGCTCATCGGCGGGCGGCTGAGGGGGTTTCTTGTGGGGAGCATCCGTAGGGCTATTTCCTTTGGAGCGATAGCGGTAGTTGCTGCTTGCGTCGTGGCCATGCTGGTGCGGCCCGCGACGTCGGAGATCACGCCGACCTCGGCCGTCGGTGCGTGCCCGCCGGGCTATCACCCGGTTACGCAAGAGCCCGATGTCGTGGCGCCCCCCGGATGCATCGCGGACAAACATCCCGAGCCGCTGACGGAGATGGCGGCGGGAGCATCGCAGATGCTTGCGAAGCAGGCCGCGCCTCGGACCACCGTTCCTCAAGGTGCGTTCGCTCACGCGATCAAACAACGGAACCGGATCGCGCACGCGGGGCAAAGCTCTCAAGCCCGCAACGCCTGGCACCCCTACGGAAAGGGGCCTCTGCGGGGCGACGTCGCGGCGTATTCCTCGGTCGCCGGTTACGGACTCGAGAACCTCGCGGGCCGGATCACGCAGTTCTGGTACACCCCGCGTAACGACAAGCACCTGGCCGACACCCTTCTCGTGTCCGTCGCGTACGGCGGCATCTACGAGTCGAGGAACCACGGCAAGACCTGGTTCTCGATCTCGAAGAAGCTCCCGACCACGGTCGTCGGCGCGGTCGGCTACACGCCGGCGCGCGGCGGCACGATCGTCGCGATCACGGGCGACGGATCCTTCGGTCGCTACAGCCGCGAGGGGGCCGGCGCCTACTGGACCTCCAACAACGGCAAGAAGTGGCATCACTCGCGAGGTCTGCCCTCCGACGCGTTCGCGTTCAAGGTCGCGGTCGACGGAGCCCACCCGAGGATCGTGTACGCGGCCATCGGTGCCGGTCTCTGGCGCTCGACGAACGCCGGGCGCAGGTTCCGCAACGTGAAACTCCCCACCGGCCGTTGCAAGGGCAAGCCGATGCACGCGCGCGGTTGTCTGCTCGCCAATCAGGTGACCGATGTCGTGGTGAGACAACCGGGCGGTTCGACCGACGAGAAGGGTGGAGCGGTTCTCGCCGCGGTCGGGTGGCGTGGGGGCAACCGCGAGAACCCGAACGGCAAGCCGCAGTCGCCGCGCAACGGGCTCTACCTCAGCCGGAAAGGCAAGCCCGGGACGTTCAAGAAGCTCGCCGCGACCGGGTTCGCCGAACAGGACCGGATCGGCCGCGTCGAGATGGGCAACGCGTACGGGCCCGATCAGGATCACAACTACGTGTACGCGATCGTGCAGGACGCGGTCCTACTGCGCGGAGGAGCGCCCGGAATCGACGTCGACAACCCGGCTTCCGCGAACGTGCCAACCGTTCTGAACGGCATCTACGTGTCGCCGGACTTCGGTACGACGTGGACGAAGATGGCCGATGCGAGCCAGTTGCAGAGCCCGACCACCGGGTCCGCGCTCAGTGGTGTCGCACAGTCGAGCGGTTACGGGCCCGGCGTCCAGTCTTGGTACAACGAATGGATCCATCCGGATCCGACGAAACAGGTCGGAGGCGTTCCCACGCGGCTCCTGTTCGGGCTCGAAGAAGTGTGGATGAACGAACAGACCGACGCGCCGCAGACGGGGCCGTCCTCGTTCAAGGTGATCGGCCGTTACTACTCGGGGTCCAGCTGCGTATTCGTGCAAACCGGTCTACCGGTGTGCCCGACCGATCGGGACGATCCCGCCGACGAAACGACGACGACGCACCCCGACCAGCACGACGCGACGTTCATCCCCGATCCCGAAGGCGGGGCGACTCTCGTGGTCGGCAACGACGGCGGCGTGAACACGCAAGAGGTCCCCGCGGGACAGGACTACACCAACGCAGGATGGGGCGATGGGGCGAACAACGGCTTCCGAACCCTCTATCCGTACGACGCGACGATCGCCAAGGACGGCGTCGCGTACGCGGGGCTCCAGGACAACGGATCTATGAAGGTCGACGACCTGAAGACCAAGAACGGAGTCAGGCGCGACCAACAGATCGAGGTCTACGGCGGAGACGGGTTCTTCGTCGGCGTCGATCCGCACGACTCGGACATCGCGTACGAGGAGTACACGTACGGCGCGATGAACGCCACGAAGGACGGCGGAAAGACGTGGACCGCGATGGGCCCGCCGGGGCTCGATGGCGAGACCGCGCAGTTCTCGAACCCGTTCGCTCTCGATCCCACCGACGCCAACCACCTCATGACTGCCGGGAACCAGGTCGACGAGACCGGGTCGGGCCCGGGGACGAGCACGTCCGACTGGGCCGTCGTCTACGACCTCGGTACCGCCAAGCATCCGGGCGAGACCACGGCGGCTCCGAGCGACAACGACCCCGGCAACTCGATGACCGCGATCGACCTCTACAAGGCGAACGCGTACGTCGGTTATTGCGGTGTCTGCAGCGTCCTCGACAACCCGAATCCGTTCAAGAGCGGGGTGGCGACGAACGTCGGTGGGTCGAAGAAGCCGAAGCGTTACAGCAAGAGGGGATGGCATATCGCCCCCGCCCGAGGTCTTCCGGAGCGATACATCGATTCCGTAGCGATGGTTCACAACAAGCCGAAACACGTTTACGTCGGTGTCGGTGGTTACTCGCAGCGGTGGACGCATCCGGGCGATCTCGACCGGAATCGGCACGCCGGGAAGGGTCACCTCTTCTTCTCGCGCGATGCCGGCCGGCACTTCAGAGATGTGTCCGGCAACCTTCCCAACACTCCCGTCAACTGGGTCACGCTGCGCGGGAATGCGGTGATCGTCGCGACCGATGTCGGTGTGTTCATGACGAAGCCGGGAACCTCGTGTCGTCGCGGGTGTCACTTCGAGCTTGTGGGCAAGGGATTGCCTCACGCTCCGGTGTTCACCGTGCGCGTGCCGACGTGTGACAAGAACATGCTTGTCGCGGCGGTGTACGGAGGCGGGATCTACACCTACCGGTTCGGTCCCAAGCCCCCATGCCCGGAGCCCAAGACGCCGCCACCTCCACCATTCCAGGGTCAGAAGGTCGCGGGTCCGTTCGACTTCGAGACCGACGATGAGGGATGGACGGCAACCAGCACGAGCCAGAACGGATGGCGCCGGCAACCACCCGGCAACAACTCGACGCAGAGCTTCCAGGTGGTGCCGTACACGGACGACTCGACGTTCGCGCTCGTGTCGCCGAAGCTCACTCTGCCGGACAGGAGTTCGGTGAAGGTGTCGTGGGCCGAGCGACGCGACACCGAGGAGTGTTGCGACTACATGTCCCTCGAGTGGTCGAGTGATGGCTACGTGTGGCACAGCGAGTACGCGGTGGCGGGGCAGAACCCGGATTACCCGACCTTCACGCCGGTCCACGCGCAGTTCGTCGCTCCGAAGGGCCCGCTGTACCTGCGCTTCCGGCTAACGGCCGACGCGTTGGTCTCGGCCCCCGCGTACAACGGCGTTGCGATCGACCAGATCCTGATCGAGCGGTAACCCGGGGGGCCGGGAAGGGAGTGGGGCGGGGGCGTCGAACCCCACCTTCATGCCCTCGTTTCCCTTGACCCAACGCGTCCTCGTGGCCGCGGCGCTCGTCGGAGCCCTGCTGGCACCGGTCGCGGCCTCGGCGGCCCCGACCGGCCCCTCGGTCCCGGCCCCCACCGGCCTCCGGGCCACCGTGGGCGAGCGCTCGGTCGACCTGAGTTGGGACCCGGTCGCCTGGCCCGGCGGGACGAAGGACACCGCGATCTCGATCGCCAGGGACGGGGCCACGATCGGCTCGGTTCCCGGAGCCGCGACGTCCTTCTCGGACTCGCAGGTCACAACCGGCGAATCGCACACTTACGTCATCACTGCGACGGGCCGCTTCGCGAACCGACCCGTGACCTCGGCCCCATCGGCACCCGCGACGGTCGAGCTCCCCGGCTACCTCGTCGGAGCGGCTAACGCCGACATCACACCCGTGGGGGTCGTCAACCAGGGAGGTTTCGGCCTCGGCGACGGCAGCTTCTTCCCCGAGGAGGTCGTAGGTCGCGGCGGTCGCAATCAGACGACCGGCGAGCGCATCAAGGCACGCGCGATGGTGGTCTCCGACGGCGCGAACACGATCGCGATCGCAGACCTCGAAACGCAGGGTTACTTCGCCGCATACGAAGAAGGGCCGTGGGGACTCCACGACATGGCCGCGAAGGTCGCCGAGGATCTAGGCGGCGCACTGCCGGCCGATCACATCCTGATCGCGTCCGACCACACCCACTCAGGGCCAGACACCATCGGAGTCTGGGGCGGGATGCGCGACGTTCCGGTCGCCGGTTACGAGGGCCCCAACGCCTACTTCAAGTTCGTCTTCGATCAGACCGTCACGGCGATCGAGGACGCCTACGCGAATCGCCGCTTCGCGACGATCGTGACCGGTCACAGCGAGGCCCCCGACCTGATCTACAACCAGGCGTGCTCAGAGGCGCTGAACCAGTCGAAGGAGCCCGATTACCCCGGCCCCGAGCTGTGCGCGACTCCCGGCAAGGACGGAACGATGCGGGTTCTCCAGGCGCGCGACGGAGCGGGCAACGCGATCATCACTTACATGGCTTACGCCGCCCACGCGACCGCGGGCGGCGGCGACGGCCTCCACGGCGATTGGCCACAGTTCCTGTCGGAGGCGCTCGCCGATGGATTCACGCGGACGCTCAAGATCGACGGCAACGACGTCACCTACTCGGTGCCGGGTTACGGCGGTCTCGGTCTTGCGATGGAGGGTGCCGTCGGCGGGACACAACCGTGTCGTCCGACCTGCGCGTTCACTTCACCGGACAACCCCGGCTACAACGTTCCCGACCGTCGTACCGCGTACACGCTCAACTACATGCTGCACGTCGACGACGCGCTGCACAACAGGACGACCCACGAGGTCACGGGCCCGGTCGCAGCCGCGCAATCCTTCATCCGCGAGCCGGTGGTCGGGCCGACCGTGCTCGCGCTGTTCACGATGGGCAAGCACATGGGCACCGAGATCCTTCGTTCGCACGAATCGCCGTGGGCCGTCGGCACCACGATCAGGACGGTCGCGTCCGCGCTGCGGGTCGGCGATGTGCTGTTCGCCGGGACTCCGGGAGAGGGCTTCTACTCGATCGGGCAGGGCGTACGGACGAACGTCGACGCGTCGGAGGTCTTCCAACTCGGGCTTGCGAACGACCAGCTCGGGTACCTGATCGCGCCGGCGCGCTACGTGCCGGTGATCGCGGCGGAAGCTGCCGTGAACGACAACATCCTGTTCAACGTGTCGCCCACCATCGGCGACCACGTGATGTGCGCCGACCTGGCACTCGCGCTGAAGATCGGTTTCGAGGGACAGATGTCTCCGGAGTGCACCCCGTACGTCATCGAGGACGCGCCCGGCGACCCGCTCGCGAACGTTCCCGTCGGGGGCCCGGTAGTCCCGTAGCGCTCGGCCGTCACCCGAGCCGGCGCAGTTCCTTCCCGAACGCTTCCTCGACCGCGGTCGACATGGTTCGTTGGAACACCGGACGAACGACCTCCCACGCGACCGCTCGCAATCGTTCGAGTGATTCGCGTACCGGCGTGAGTTGATCCTGCGGCATCCCGGCCTCGACGAACGGACGCCATACATCGCGAAGGAAGAGTCGGACGAACTCCTGCGCGACCCCGCGCATGTTCCGGACGACCTTCTCGAGGACCGCGAGCGCGTGATCGAGGGGAACGCCCATCGCGATGACGTCTTCGCCGGCGCGCAGGAGGCCGGGGCTGGGGACCTCGAACCGCCCGTCGCCCATCGGGATGACGATCCCGAGCTCGACGGCTCGCTTGGTTGCCTTCGCGTCGCCACCGAAGCGGGTTGCGAGATCGGCGGCCGAGATGATCTCGGATCGCTCCTCCTCCCACGGCGCCATCAGCAAGCGTTCGAGGCGGAGGACCTCCTCGCCGGCCCCCTCGGGAGTGGCGTCGAGGAGCTGCTTGATCGCCTTGAGGTTGAAACCCGAGCCCTGCATCTCGCGGATCAGCTCGAGTCGGGCGATGTGTTCTGGGGAATAGAACCCGGTGCGACCTCTGACGAGCGGAGGAGGGAGGAGGCCCCGGGTCTGGTGGGCGCGGATGTTGCGAACGGTCATGCCCGTCCGGGCCGCGAGGTCTTCGATCGTCAAGGCGCCGGCCGCATCCACGGGAGAATCTTACAAGGTTTGATGTTACATCAATCGGTGTAATATTCGTATATGACCCCAGGAACCATGACCCCAGGAACCATGACCCCAGGAACCATGACTCTCGCCCACTCCGGCTCGGGCGTGGCGCTCAAGTACGGGACCGACTGGCTCTATCCGCTGGTCCCGCTGCTCGTCGTCGCCGCGGTCGTCGTCTACCTGATCGCCACCGGCAAGAAGGGGGCCGATCGCGCCGTCATCGGCATCTGGTCGCGCGCCGGTCATTCCCTCGAGCGCGAGACCGGGCTGCCCGCGTGGAGCGCCGGCGCCCTCGGGATCGGTGGCGCGGCCCTCCTGATCGCGGTCGTCGGCTTCATGTGGGACGTCGCCTGGCACATCGATTTCGGACGCGACAAGTTCCTCTTCACGCCGGCTCACACGATGATCGTGGTCGGCTTGGGGATGCTCGGCGCGGCCGCCGTCGTATCGGTGATCTTCGCCACGCGAGAACGGGCCGACGTCGGCATCAAACTCGGTCGTCTTCGCATCCCCTACGGCGCGCTTGCACTCGGCGCGCTCGGGTTCGGAGCGCTGTGCGGATTCCCACTCGACGATCTGTGGCACGGCGCCTACGGGGTCGACGTCACCATGTGGGGCCCGACCCACTTGCTGATGATCGGCGGCGCGTCGTTCAGCCCGCTGGCTCTGTGGTTGCTCCTGGCCGAGGCCGGCCCCGACGTCACACCGACGAAGTTGCTTGCCATCAGGCGAGTTGCACTTGCAGGCGCGGTCGTGATCGGCCTTTCGACGTTCCAAGGCGAGTTCGATTTCGGCGTTCCGCAGTTCCAGCAGCTCTACCACCCGGTTCTGATCGCGCTCGCGGCATCGGTTGGATTGGTGGCCGCGCGCGAGGCATTGGGACGCTGGGGCGCGCTGAAGGCTGCAGTTGCGTTCATCGTTCTGCGCGCCGGTGTCGCGCTGATCGTCGGGCCGGTGCTGAACCACGTCGTCCCGCACTTCCCGCTGTACCTGGGGGCCGCGGTGATGGTCGAGCTTGCCGCATCTCTCACCGAGGGATCGACGACCCTGCGTCGCATCGCCGCCGAGGCGGCCGGTGTCGGGATCGTGGGCGTCGCCGCCGAGTGGTTGTGGACCCTCGCATGGGGCTGGCATCCGTGGGGCAGTTCGTTGTTCCCGGGCGTCATCGTTGCGGTAGCGATCGCCTTGCCGGGAGCCGCGATCGGAACCGCGATCGGGCGGACCCTGACCTACCGCCGTGTCGAGATCGGCGGCCGTTGGCTTCTTGCAGCGGGGGTCGCCATCGTGGTGCTGCTGGCGCTGCCGTTCCCGCGCAACGACGCGCCGATCCAGGCCACCATCTCGACCGACGAAACGTCACCCCAGGCCGTCACCGTCCGCGTCGAGACCGACCGCGCGCTTCCTCAGGCCGACTGGTTCGAGGTTCTGTCGTGGCAGGGCGATTCGATGAAAGACACACCCCTGGTGCGCACCTCTCTCCGCACTTACGAGACCGAAGAATCGGTACCCGTCGGCGGTGACTGGAAGACACTCGTTCGCTACGCGCGCAAGGACGTCATGGTCGCGGCTCCCGTTTACATGCCGGCCGACCCCTCCGTCGGCGCGAAGGAGGTTCCCGCGGTTCCCGAGCGCACCGTCGAGTTGCAGCGAGACACGGATCTCCTCTTGCGCGAGGCGCATGGTGGTCCCGCATGGGTGGCCGTGGTCGCGTACACGGGCATCGCCATCGTTGCACTCTCGTGGTTCGCGCTTCTCGCGCTTGCCTTCGCTCGGATAGGAGCGCGCTTCTCGTCGGGCGGCGGACGCACCGCGACGGAAACCCGCAGTGGAGCTGCGATGCGGCCGGCCGCGGGTGGAGCACCGGGGGTCACCGCACGTCGGTAGCTACGCACCCTTCGGCGCTTAGGCTCCGGCCATGACTACTACCGACGCATCCGAAGTTAGATGGGACCTCGAGCCGCTCGTCGATGGACGGGGGCCTGAAGGTGTCGACGCTCTGCTCGATCAGGCGGATGGCGTGGCCGAGCGCCTTGCGGCATCGAAGGGCCGCATCGCCGAGATGGACGCGGCCGAGTTCGCGGACTTGCTCGAGGGGATCGCGGAGCTCCGTGAGCTGACGGGCCGCGCCGGGAACTACGCGCAGTTGTGGTTCTCGACCGACACTCAAGACCCTCGCCGCGGTGCGCTCATGCAGAAGGTCGAGGAGCGCACGACCGAGATCGGGACGAAGCTCTTGTTCTTCGAGCTCGAGTGGGCCGCGCTGGACGACGCTCATGCGCAGAAGCTTCTCGACGATCCCGCCCTCGCGAACGCCCGCCATCACCTGGAGGTCCAACGTCGCCTCCGCGACCATCTGCTGAGCGAACCCGAGGAAAGGGTTCTTGCCGAGAAGGCGGTGACGGGGCGCGCCGCATGGGTACGGCTGTTCAACGAGCACATCTCTGCGGTCGAGGCGACGATCGACGGGGATTCCATCCCGCTCGATGCCGCGCTCTCGAACCTCTTGTCGCCGGACCGTGACCTTAGACAGCGCACGGCCGACGCCGTGACCGAAGCACTGGAGCCGGGCCTTCGCACGCGGGGGTTCATCTACAACACGCTCGCCGCAGACAAGGCGACCGACGATCGCTTGCGGGGGTTCTCGCACTGGCTCGAGGGCTTCAACATCTCGCAGGAAGCGTCCGACGAGGCGGTCGCCGCGCTGGTCGCTGCGGTTCGCGAGCGCTACGACCTCCCGCAACGCTGGTACGACCTCAAGCGGAGGTTGTTGGGGCTCGAAAAGCTCGCGCACTACGACCGTCTGGCCGGGGTGTCCCAGGACGACGTCGAGTTCGGCTGGGACGAAGCTCGAACGGTGGTGCTCGACTGCTACGACTCTTTCTCCACCGAGCTCGGTGACATCACGCGCCGATTCTTCGACGAGAACTGGATCGACGCCCCCGCGGTACCGGGAAAGACGACCGGCGCGTTCTGCGCACCGACCGTTCCGTCCGTTCATCCCTACGTCCTGCTGAACTACACCGGCAAGCGACGCGACGTCATGACGCTCGCGCACGAACTGGGTCACGGCGTGCATCAATACCTGGGCGCCAAGCAGGGGATCTGGCACCACACGACGCCGTTGACCATGGCCGAGGTCGCCTCGGTCTTCGGTGAGACGATCACGTTCAACCGGCTCTGGGCGACCGCCGATTCCGACGAGTCACGCTTCTCGTTGCTGACGCGTCAGATCGAGGATGCGATCTCGACGGTGTTCCGGCAGGTTGCGTTCAACCAGTTCGAGGACCGGTCGCACAACGCGCGTAGGAACGAAGGGGAGCTGTCCCTCGACCGCTTCGCGGAGATCTGGATGGAGACGCAGGGCGAGATGCTCGGCCCGGCATTCGACCTCAGCGACGATTACCACGCGTGGTGGTCGTACATCCCTCACTTCATCCACGTTCCCGGATACGTCTACGCCTACGCCTTCGGGATGCTCCTGGCGCTGTCCGTCTATCGCCGCTACGAGGAGCGGGGCGACGAGTTCGTCCCTCTCTATCTCGAGATGCTCGGCGCCGGCGGATCCCGGTCGCCGGAGGACCTGGCCGCGATCGTCGACTGCGACCTGACCGACCCTGGTTTCTGGCACGGCGGTCTTGCCCTGATCGAGCGCGACATCGAGCGTGCCGAGGAGACGTCGACGACCCGTCTGGGATAACCCCCGACTGGGTAGAGACCGAAGATGGGCCCCACCGGTCGCGCGCTGAAGCGCGCCACGATCCTGCTCGCCGTAGGCGGCGTCCTGGCGCGCGCGGTCGGGATCCTGTTGCACCTCGTCCATAGGCGCCGGGCCGACGTCGCCCCGGTCTGGCTGCCCGAGCACGTCACGCCCTCTCCCCAGGGGGATGGGCTCTTCATCGCGGTGAACACCGAGTCCGGTTCGGATGGACCGCCGACCGAGGATCTTCGTCGCTTGCTGCCCGAGGCCACCATCGAGGAGGTCGACGTCGTCGAGGGATCGGAGCTCGAGCGGTGCCTCGAGCGAGCCGCGACGTCCGCGACGGTCATCGGCGTCTGCGGCGGTGATGGGTCGATCAACACGGCGGCCAAGATCGCCATCGAGAACTCCAAGCCGCTCGTGGTGATCCCGGGTGGGACCTTCAACCACCTCGGCCATTCACTGGGCCTCACCTCGGTCGAGGATGCCGTGGAGGCGGTCAGAGAGGGCCACGCGGTCTGCATGGACGTCGGGTCGATCGACGGCTACGTCTTCGTGAACACCGCGAGCTTCGGGAGCTACGTGCAGCTCGTCGATGCGCGCAAGAAACTCGAATCGAAGATCGGGAAGTGGGCTGCGATCCTCGTCGCGCTCGTGCGTGTGCTGAGGACCGGGCAACCCCTCGACATCGAGATCGACGGCAACCGCTGCCGTGTGTGGATGGCATTCATCGGCAACTGCCGCTACGACCCGAGCGGATTCGCGCCGACCCGCCGCACCCGGCTCGACGACGGGCTGCTGGACTTCCGTTACGTGGATGGATCCCATCCGTGGGCACGGGCGCGCCTGATCGCCGCCATCCTCACGGGGTGGCTGGGGCGAAGCCGCGTCTATCGGGAGGCGACCCCCACGGAGATACGGGTTCGATCGCTGGAGGGCCCCATGCGGTTAGCGCGCGATGGGGAGACTTTCGAGGCATCCGACGACGTCGAGGTCAAGAAGCTCCCGCGGAGCCTGGTGGTGTACGCCTCCCCGGCCGTCTCCTCATGACGGGTTTCGACAACTCGCTCGTCACCTCGGTACACGATTTCGTCCTGAGCCACATGTGGGTGGCGACCATCGCACGCGTCGTTACCTTCTTCGGAAGCGCGGCGTGGTTCGTGCCCGTGATCGCGGTGGTTGCGATCATCTTCGCTCTGCGGCGCGACATCACCACTGCCCTCTACCTCTTGATCACCTCGTTGATCGGAAATTGGTTGAACCAGTTCGCGAAGGCGATCGTCGATCGCGATCGTCCCGACCTGCCCCATCCTGTCGCCCATGCCTCCGGCCAGGCATTCCCCTCCGGTCATGCGATGGCCGCAACGGTGTGTTTCGGCGCCCTGTTGGTCGCGTTCTGGCCCTATCTCGCGCCGCGCCTGCGGGCGCCGGCGGTCGCGATCTACGCGATCGTGGTCCTCTTGGTGGCGACTTCTCGTGTGGTTCTCGGGGTCCACTACCCGACCGATGTGGTCGCTGGGATCGTCCTGGGCGCCCTCTGGCTGACGGTCAT
>DASSMG010000252.1:0-5639 GCA_035688995.1 Actinomycetota bacterium | reverse complement strand
CGAGCACGCCGCGAGCACGGCCTCGGCCACGTCGCCGGACGGTCCCGGCGGCGTTGCGACCGCGATCGATTCGACGCCCGCGGTGCGGGCCGGCACGGCCGCCATCAGGACGCTCGAGGGATAGGCGGCCCGGCCCCCCGGCACGTAGATCCCGACCCTGCGGAGCGGACGAACCAGCTCCCCCACCGTGCTTCCGGCGTCGCTCGAGGTCCACGGGGCGGGAAGCTGCCGCTCACAGGTGGAGCGCAGGCGCTCGGCGAGGACCTCTAGAGCGTCGATCAGCTCCGGTCTGACCAGCGATCGAGACCGCTCGATCACCTCCGGTTGGATCCGGAGGTCGGCCGCCGCCAGATCGACCCCGTCGAAACGGCTGCCGAGCTCGACCAGCGCGCGATCCCCGTCCATACGGACGCGCTCGATGATCGCCGCCACATCCGAGTCGATGCCTCCGCCCCCGACGCGCCGAGGCCGGGGGATGTGCACGGGCGTCGTCACGTCGCGACCGTCGATCAGTTCGAGCATCGACCGAGCGTAGCGGGCCGAGGCCGCGGGACTATCCGGTCAGGGCCTCCGGTCCGAACATCGCCTTGATCTCGGCGTGCAGCCCGTTGCTCGTGTCGACGGAGAACTCGCTGGCCAGACGCAGCACGGTGGCCTTCTCGCCGCGGTCCAGACGGACGAACACCGGGGTGTGGCCGGGGTGCCCGGCCAGCACGTCCTTCAACCCGTCCACGGCGTTGCGCGTGCACGCTTCGACCGGCAGCTTTATGACCAACGGTTGGGTATCGCCGAGCTTCGGTTCGTGGACCTCGGTCGCCATCAACTTGACCGAGTCATCCCTCGCGTCGCGGTCGATGCGTCCCTTGATCACGAGGATGGCGTCGGCTCGCAACAATGGCGCGTACTGCTGGTAAGTGCGTGCGAAGACCACGACTTCGAGCGTCGCACCGGAGAGATCCTCGAGATCGATGAGCAGCATGATGTCGCCGCGACGCGTGAGTCGTTTGTTCAGGGATGCAACCAGTCCCCCCACCGTGATCATCTCGCCGGGCTGTTTGTTCCGCAGCGCCGACAGCGGTGCGTCGCACATCCTCGCGAGAAGCCCCTCGATCCCCAGCAACGGATGATCCGAGACGTAGAGCCCGAGCGCCTCCTTCTCGTGAGCGAGAACGATCTCTTTGGGATGTTCGTCGATCGCGATCGGCGCTTCGGCGTGGGATGGGACGGACCCGTCGTTACCTCCCCCACCACCGAAGAGCGAGAACTGCCCGGCCTCCTCTTGCTTGCGCTGCGCGACGACCTCGCCGCAGATCGACTCGAACGCGTCGAGTAGTCCCTTACGGGTGTGGCCGAGGGATTCGAAGGCCCCCGCTTTGATCAGCGACTCGAGCGTCTTCTTGTTGAGGCACGTGTAGTCGACCTTGCGACAGAAGTCGTAGAAGGACGTGAACGCACCCTTCGCGTTCCGGGCCTCCACGATCTTCGCCACGACGCTTTCACCGACGCCGCGGATGGCGGAGAGCCCGAACCGGATGGACTCCTCGACCGGGGTGAAGTCGCGGTCGGAGGAATTCACGTCCGGTAGCAGGACGGGGATGCCCATCTTGCGGGCCATGTGCAGGTAGAAGGGCTTCGAATCCTTGTTGTCCTTCACCGACGTCAACAGCGCGGCCATGTACTCGACCGGGTAGTGAGCCTTGAGCCACGCGGTCTGAAATGCGACGTACGCGTAGCACGCCGAGTGCGCGCGGTTGAAGGAATAGTCGGCGAACGGCTGGATCAGACCCCAGACGCGACGTGCGTCTTTCTCGGTCAGCCCCGACTTCTTGCAGCCCTCGATGAACCTCGGTTCTTCGGCGGCCATCTTGGCGCGGTCCTTCTTACCGATGGCGCGGCGCACGAGGTCTGCGTCGGCGGCCGAGTAACCGGCGATCTTCTGAAGCAGCATCAGGATCTGCTCCTGATACAGAAGGACGCCGTAGGTCTCTTTAGTGAAGTCCTCGAAGGCGGGGTGGTCGTAGACGATCGACGACGGGTCGTTCTTGCCGGCGATGTACTTGGGGATCTCCGCCATCGGGCCGGGGCGGTACAGGGCTATCAGCGCGTCGATCTGCTCGAAGCGGTCGGGTCGGAGCTGCGCGAGTAGCCGTCGCATGCCGTCGGACTCCAGTTGGAAGACCCCGTCGGAGTCCCCGCGCTGGAGCATCTCGTAGACCTTCGGGTCGGTCAGATCGAGGTTGTCGACGTCGATATCGAGCCCCTGGTTCGCCTTCACGTATTCGACCGTGAGGTCGATCACCGCGAGGTTGCGGAGCCCCAGGAAGTCCATCTTCAGAAGGCCGAGCTCCTCGACCCCTTTGAGGTCGTACTGCGTGACGATCTCGCCGTGGTCGCCGCGTTTCAGCGGGAGATGTTCGACCAGGGGGTCACGACCGATGACCACGCCGGCGGCATGGATCCCGGCCGACCGCTTGAGGTTCTCGACCTGCAGCGCGGTCTCGATGATCTCTTTCGCGGCGCCGCCCTCTTCGTAAGCGCCCTTGAGCTCCGGTGAGGTCTCGAGCGCGCTCTGGAGACCGCCGTCGCGGCCCATCACCAGCGGTGGATACATCTTGCAGAGTCGATCGCCGTCCGCATACGGATAGCCGAGGACCCGAGCGGCGTCCTTGATCGCCTGCTTCCCCTTGATCGTGCCGTACGTGATGATCTGCGCGACGTGGTCTTCGCCGTACTTCTCGGCGACGTAACGGATGACCTCGCCGCGTTTGCGCTCGTCGAAGTCGATGTCGATGTCCGGCATCTGCTTGCGGCCGGGATTCAGGAATCTCTCGAAGATCAAGCCGTAACGGAGCGGATCGAGCTCGGTGATGCCGATCGCGTAGCTGACGATCGAACCGGCCGCGCTTCCACGACCCGGGCCCACTCGGATGCCGTTTCGTTTCGCCCAGTTGACGAAGTCCTGCACGACGAGGAAGTAGTCGGGGAACTTCATGTCGTTGATGACGGACAACTCGAACTCGGCGCGCTTCTTCACCTCGGGCGTTACTTCCGGATAGCGCTCCTCGAGCCCCTTGTAGACGAGGTCACGGAGGTGCTGCTCCGACGTCTTGCCGTCGGGCACCTCGTAGTGCGGAAGGATGATGTTGTTGAGGCTCAGCGAGACGTTGCAGCGCTCCGCGACGTCGAGAGTGTTCTCGCAGGCACCGGGCCAGCGCGCGAACTTGGCCGCCATCTCTTCCGGTGTCTTTATGTAGAACTCGTCGGAGTCGAACTTGAACCGGTTCGGGTCCGACAGCTCGGAACCCGTGTTGATGCAGAGCAACACCTCGTGGGCGGCGGCTTGATGCTTGTGGGTGTAGTGCGAGTCGTTGGTCGCGACCCACGGGATCCCCATCTCGGTACCGATCTTCACGAGCTCGTCGTTCAGGGGGGCCTGCACCGCGATCCCGTGATCCTGTAGCTCGAGGTAGAAGCGATCGCCGAAGACCTCGCGGTACTGGGCGACCTTGCGACGCGCCCCCACGAGATCGCCGGCGACGATCAGCTTCGGGATCTCGGCGCTGAGGCATCCGGAGAGACAGATCAAGCCCTCGGAGTACTCGGCCAGGATCTCGTGATCGGTGCGGGGGAAGTAGTGGAAGCCCTCGAGCCACGCCTTACTGGAGAGCTTGATCAGGTTCTTGTAACCCTGGTCGTTCATCGCCAGCAGCGTCAGGTGGAAGGTCTTGTCGCCGTTCTCGCGCTGCGGCGGTTTCTCGCTGCGATGCCCCGGGCTGAACAGGTAGCCCTCCATGCCCAGGATCGGCTTCACGCCCGACTTCGAGCCGGTCTTGTAGAACTCGAGGGCCCCGTACATCACGCCGTGGTCGGTGATGGCGCAGGCGGGCATCCCGGCGGCCGCCGCAGCTTCGAACATGTCCCCGACCCGGCTCGCTCCATCGAGCATGGAGTACTCGCTGTGGGCGTGGAGATGCACGAAACTGCTGGTCAACGCATACCTTTCATCGGGCCCGAGGGCGAATTACAGGGATGTGTTTTGTGAGTCTCGCGCCCGCGAGGCGGCCTGTCCGGGCTTTCGGAAAAACTGGTCCCCTCCCCCTTCAGAACGGCCCTTTTCGCTTGTTCTGTCGGCTGCTTTGCTGTGCAGACCACCCGCCCTCAGCGTGGCGCGAGCCGGCTGCGGACGGGTGGTCCGGGCCACTACGGAGACCTTCTTCCGCCCTACCTGTGGGACGTAAGGGCGACTTCCTGTGGATTTCCTGTCGAGTGGTGAACCAGTCGCCCTATAGCGGCCTGGCTCACCACTCGGCGGGAGGGGGGAGTCCGGCGGCGTCGAGGGCGGCCAGCAGATCGGGCGGGAGGGGGTCGGCGACCTCGATCGGGCGGCCGTCGTCCGGATGGGGGAAGGCGAGCTTGACGGCGTGAAGGAACGGCCGGGTCAGGCCCAGACGACGGGAGAGCTCGGAGACGCCGCCGTACACCCGGTCTCCGAGGACCGGGTGCCCGAGGTGCGACATGTGCACCCGGATCTGGTGCGTCCGTCCGGTCTCGAGACGGACGCGAAGCAACGAAAGCTCGGCGGTGCCCTCGACGACCTCGTAGTGCGTCACCGCGGGTCGGCCGGTCCCGACGACGCTCATCAGTCGCCGCCGGGTCGGATGACGACCCACCGGAGCGTCGACGGTGCCGGTTGCGCCCGGAGGACGGCCCCTCACCAGGGCGACGTAGTGACGTGCGATCTCGCGCGCTTTCATCGCCGCGACCAGGGACGCCTGGGCGTCATCGTCTTTCGCGACCAGGAGGAGCCCCGAGGTCTCCTTGTCGAGCCGGTGCACGATGCCCGGCCGGATCGATCCCCGGCCGGCGAGATCGACACCAAGACCGAGAAGCGCATTCACGAGGGTTCCGGAATCGTGGCCCCGCGCGGGGTGGGTGACGAGGCCGGCCGGTTTCGACACGACGAGGACGCGGTCGTCCTGGTAGCGAACCTCGATCGGGATGTCTTCCGCGGAAGGCATGGCTATCTCCCCGGGCCCGACGGTTCCCTCGACGCGGTCGTCCTCCTCGAGCCGATAGCTGGCCCGCACCGGCCGTCCCGAGACCGTGATCTCGTCGTTCCGCAGCGCGGCCTGAGCCCGCGTCCGGGTTACCTCGGCGCGCCGCGCGAGGACGACGTCGATGCGCTGCCCCACCTCGCGAGGCTCGACCACGAAGTCGACCGAGGTCACGACTTCGTGCGGAAGCTCAGGATCAACATGAGGATCACTCCACTCACGATCGCAGAGTCGGCGAGGTTGAAGACCGGCCACACGTGGAAATCGACGAAGTCGATGACCCGGCCCCCGGTCGCACGGAACAGCCGGTCGCACAGGTTGCCGAGTCCCCCGCCGAGAACCAACCCCAGAGGGACGAGCCAGCGGACCTCGTCGGTTCGACGAGCGACGAGGAACAGAACCGCAACGATGACGACGGTCGCGACCAGGAACAGCGCGGGGAAGCTTCGACCGAGCCCGAAGGCACCGCCCGGGTTCAGCGTCACCCGGATCGAGAGGATGTCGTCGATCACGTCGACGCCCCGCCCCTCACCGACCCACCACAGCACCGCCTGTTTGGTGAGCTGATCCAACGCGACGACGATC
>DASSMG010000251.1:0-13130 GCA_035688995.1 Actinomycetota bacterium | reverse complement strand
GGCATCGGCATCGGCCAGGATCGACTTGGGATCCGTCGCGGGGTCGTTCGTGCACGCGACGCCGACGCTGCCCGTCACGTAGAACTCGCGGCCGGCGACGATCAACGGCTGCTTGAACGCGGTCTCGATGCGCATCCCTATGGCTCGGGCGCGGTCGTCGTCGGGCACGCTCTCGCAGAGGAGACAGAACTCGTCCCCGCCGAGGCGTGCGACGGTGTCTCCCCCGCGCATCAGCGATGCCAGCCGTTCGCCCACGAGCGTCAGCATCTGGTCACCGATGTCGTGCCCGAGGCTGTCGTTGATGAGCTTGAAATTGTCGATGTCGAAGAAGATCACCGCGATCGCCCGCCGGTACCGATCGAGTCGCGCGAGCGCCATCTCGAGCCGATCCAAGAAGAGCGTTCGGTTGGGAAGCCCCGTCAGAGGGTCGTGAACCGCCTGATGCGCGAGCTCCGACTGCAGCCGCTTGCGCTCGATCGAATACTTGACCGCCTTCTCGAGGAGACGAGCGTCGGCGCTGGTCTTCGTTATGTAGTCCTGGGCCCCCATCTGCAGAGCCTCCATCGCGGTCTCTTCTTCCTCCATCGCGGTGAGGACGATGATCGCGACCTCGGGGGACAGGTCGTGGAGGGAATCGACCACATCCACGCCGCGAGCATCCGGCAGAGCTAGGTCGGCGATGACGCACGCGACGTCACGGGCGGTGAGGACGTGACGGGCCTCTTCCAGGGTCCTGACCCTCACGAGCGAGTAGCCGGAGCCCTTCAGCGGAGCGAGCATCCCCTCGACCGCGGCCGCGTAGTCGACGTCGTCCTCGACGAGCAGGATCGATCCGGCCGCGGAGATATCCAGATCGTCGCGCCGCTCCTCGAAGCGCGCCTCGACCACATCGCCGAGTTCTGACCGCACATACCCCATAGAGATCGCCGCGAGTATGAACCAAACCTTCCAGAAGATGCTAGTGAGTTGGGAGCGAGATCGCCCCATTTCCGTCGGATGTGTCGAAGATCGCGAATGCTCGGGTTCGCGTGGCTCCGTCAGTCCGGCGTCTTGACCCCGCGGTCGAGCATCTCTAGAGCTCGTTCGATACGCCGCTGCCGCGTCTCGATCTTCTTGGCCTCGGTTATCCACCGCACGTATTCCTTGCGATGGGTGTACGAGAGTTTCTCGAACGCCGCCGCCGCGGCGGGATCGTGGCGGAGCGCGTCGCTCATGTCGTCCGGGACCTCCACCACCCGCGGGGAATCGTCGCGAGCGAGGCTCAAAGTCACGCGGTCGCCGACCTCGACGCCGCTCGCCGTTCGCACCTCTTTGTTGAAACCGACGTAGTAACGGCCCCCGTAAACCGCGATCGTCGTGCGGAACGAATGACCGTTGACCGTCGCGACGACCGGGACCCGTTTACCGCCGAACACCGCCGGAACGTCTATCGGAAGCTCGGCCACGGCCCCGCCACCGCGTGCTTCGATGGTGACGGTGACCTTCTGCTTCGACATGTCCCCAGGGTCGCACGCCATCGCGGCGGGGACAACGCCGAAGGCCGCCTATCGCTGCGGATGTAGCGAGGTCACCTGGCCCGTCCACTCGCTCCGGTAGGTCCCCGGGCCCGCATCCACCTTCGAGTCCTGATACTGCTTGACGACGAGAGCGAGACTGGGAGCCACCCACGAGCGCGTCACCACCGAGCCTTCGACGTCACCGTGCATGTGCATGACGACCTCGGTGACCCAGACCTCGACGTCCTCGCCGCCGATCGTCATGGTGCCGTGGTCGATCGTCTTGCCGGTGTAATCACCGGAGGTCTTTCCGGACCACGACCCGTGCCACGTCTGGCCCACCTTCAACGGAAAGACCGTCGCGTATGCGACGGGGTTGTAGGTCACGGTCTTGTCGACCGTCACCGGGCCCATCACGACGCGGTTGCGGACCTCCGAGACGGCAACGCCCTGCTGTGACGACGACAGGTGGAACCACTGCTCCTTCTGCTCCGAGTAGATGTGGTGTTCGACCCACCCGTTGCCTTCGTAAGTGATGATCCGGTGGGACTCCTTCGGGAGGTCGCGGTGGACGCCGGGTGCGTCCTCGTAGCCGTCGACCTGCCAGGTGTAGACGCCCGCCTCGGGGCGCGTCCGCGTGGGCTCCTCGGCCGGTTGCCGCGCCGTGTGTCCGGCCGTGTCCCGGGGTTGCCCCGCCGCGACGGTGGTCGAGTGCGATCCGGCGTCGGACCGGGACGACTCGTGGGTCGCGGTCCGGGACGAGTCGCCGCCTGTGGTCGCGCTTCGGGTCGAACGCTCCCCGCCGTTCCGTGCCGAGCGGTGGGGGTCGCGCGGATCGTGGGGGTGATCCGCAGATTCGGCACGGAACTCGGCGAGGGCGTCCTGCGTGGTGACCGCGGTCGATCGGTGCATGGCGACGTAGAGGTTCCCGGCGCCGAGACCGAGGGCGATGATCAGGGCCGAGGCGAGGGCCGGCTTGAACCAGCCCTGCGATCGCTTCGGTAGTGCTTTCTTGTCGACCCCGGGTGGAACACTCCACATATCGGACATCGCCATCGCCTCCCGCCTGCCGCAGCGCCGGACCTTGCGTCCTCTGTGATATGTCTAAGTGGATGGACAATAGAACATTCCACATTGGAACGTCCAATCCTGCTCGGCTCAACCCAACGGCGGCGTCCCTGCTGGGTTTCCTCCTCGAGGGCCCGCTCACGGGGTGGGACATCGTGTCTGCGGTCGATTCCTCGATCGGGTACTTCTGGAACCTCACCCGCAGCCAGGTCTACCGGGAGCTGAGGACGCTCGCCGACCTCGGTCTCGTGGAGGTAGGAGAGGCGGGACCTCGGGATCGACGGCCCTACACGCTCACCGAGGCGGGCCGGGAGGCCTTCTTCGCGTGGCTGCGGCAGGACCCCGGTGACGACCTCATCCGGATGCAGGCGTTGCTCAAGTTCTTCTTCGCCGACTACATCGACGAGGCCACCCTCAAGCGATTCATCGCGCTTCAACGACTCCAGCACGAGGGGCGGCTGGCCTACTTCAAGGAGATCCTCCCGGGCGTCGAGGAGCTCTCCCCTCTCTGCGCCTACACGCTTCGTTTCGGCATCAACTACACCGAGATGGCCCTCGAATGGCTCGACGGGATGCCGATCGAGACCGCCGGCAAGGACGGCCGCGGGCAGGGAAAGGTAACGACGGACTCAACCGGCGGTTCGTAGCTCCCTCGCCCTGACCACCGCGCCGACTATCAACAACGCGGCCAGCACGCCCAGGAGCGCGATGTCGCTGACCGGGTGACCGCCCCTGTTCCGGTCGATCAGGTGGGACGCGACGTGCAGCACCGACGCGGCTGCGGCCGTCGACAGGACGACCAGGAGCGCGTCGGCCCACCGGAACGCCGCGAGCAAACCGATCCCGATGCCGAGCGTGAACGCCCCGATGTCGCGCATCAGGTGGGTGTTGAAGGGCGGGAACGTAGCGAGCGACACGTAGAAGGAATGCGGCGCCACGAACGGCCACACCCCGAACACCACGAAGAAGAAGAGAGCGGCAACCCACGACACACGAACCACGAGAGATCGACTCTGCACGACGCCTCCTTTCACCCCTCCACGGTAGCCGCGTGGGCTAGCCTGAGCCCGGTGCCGATCGATCACCTGGTCGACCCACCCAGGTGCCCACCGAGGAGGAGGAAGACGATGGCGTCTGTCCCCGACAACGGCCCCGCTCCGGGCGTGCAGTTCGTATCCCGGGACGGTCGCCGCAGCTCGCAATCGGCGGGGAAGACCGTCTTCGCCGACGCGGTCAGAAGCGTCGATCCCGATCTGGCGCAGCGGATCGAGGGCTCGAAGAACTGGCGTAAGGACTACATCGAGTCGGTCCGCGCCGTCGTCGCGGCAGGGGCGACCTCGGGGAAGAACGCGCTTCGGATCGCATCCGACGGCTTGCACGCGATCCATTCGAACCTGTCTTTCGTGGGCGACGACGGTGAGGTGGGACTACGGGACGCGCTCCGGACCGAGACCTCCCAGCCGTACGAGACCGCCACGATCCAAGGAGAAGGCGAGCGACCACCCGAACTGTCGGTCCCCTACCGGGATCGACTCCTGCGAGGCGGCGAGCTCCACGCCCAGATCGCGCGGTGGCGCGACGCGGGCGTGCTCGAGCCTTCGTGCGCCGATGCCCTCGACGCGGTCGCCGACGAACCCCGGTGGCTCGACCTCTCCGACGTGACCTTCGTGATCCTGGGCGCGGCCTCCGAGATGGGCCCTCTCGAGATGTTGTGCCGCTGCGGCGCCACCGTCGTGGCGATCGACCTGCCCCGTAAGCACCTGTGGGACCACATCGCGGCCATCGCCCGGCGCGGTAGCGGGACGGTTCACGTTCCCTCGCGCACGTCGGACTTCGATCCCTCGACGGCCGGGGTCGACCTCCTCACCGAGGGACCGACGGTGCGGGCCTGGATCTCGTCCTTCGGCGCTCCGTTCACGATCGGCAACTACGTCTATGCGGACGGCGCGGATTTCGTCCGCATCGCGGGTCTCGTCGATGCGCTGATCGTCGACCTGGTCGAACGGCACCGCGACGTCGGGATCGCATACCTGGCCACGCCGACCGATGTCTTCGCCGTACCGGGTGACGTGGTCGATGCAACGATCGCGCGACGCCGTTCGGGGATCGGAGCGAAGACCCTGAGGACGATCAGCGCGTCGAATCTCTACGAACCGAACTACGCGACCACCGTGTCCGACGAGAACGGCGAGCGCTGGGGTATCTCGGACGCGCTCGTTCCGATCCAGGGCGCGAACTACGCGCTCGCGAAGTCACTTCAGAAGTGGCGGGCGATGCTCGCGCGCGAGGAGGGCCTGGTGACCTCGGCGAACGTCGCCCCCTCCACCCGCACGAGATCGGTCACCAAGAACCGGTTGCTCGCCGCGGCTTACAGGGGGGCACCGGCCTTCGGCGTCGAGATCTTCGAGCCCGAGACCAGCCGTGCTCTCACGTCGGCGTTGTTGATCCACGACCTGCGGTCGCCGACATCGGTTGCCCGCCCCGACGTCCCACTCGAGCATCCTTACGAGTTGTTCGCCAACGGAGCCCTTCACGGGGGGATCTGGCGCCTGCCCCACACCGCGCGTTCGATCCTTCCTCTCGGGCTCGCACTGGGGATGGTTCGTCGATGAGCGATGAGGTCGACGAACGCACCACCGTCTTCGTCCGAGAGAGCATGCCCCTGGCGGCAACGCTCGCGGTCGAGCTTCTGTCGGGCTCGCCGGACGACGTCCGGGGACGCATCGCATGGCGCGAGGAACTGTGTACCGCGGCGGGCGCGATGCACGGCGGCGTGCTGATGTCGCTGGCCGACATCTGCGGTGGAACGGTGGCGTTCCTCAACCTGCCCGAGGGCGCCTCGGGCACGACCACGATCGAATCCAAGACGAACTTCTTCCGGGCGGTCACGGGTGGGACCGTTACCGCGTCCTCGCACGCGCTCCACATCGGGAGATCGACGATCGTCGTCGAAACCGAATTACGTGACGACGACGATCGTCTGTGTGCGAAGACCACTCAAACCCAAGCGGTCCTCTATCCACGTAGCTAGGCGATCCGGCGCCGAAGCCGTTTGCCGATGGGGACGACGAGCGCGGCAGCGAGCGCGACGAACAGCAGGACGGGGATCAGGAAGGCGGCCGCCATCGTGACGCCCGAAGCGATCGCGACGGTGGTGTGCCGCGCGAGATCCCACGCCCGGGTCAGGATGTTGGACGCCTCGACGGGGGCCGGGCCCTCGGCCAGCGAGACCGACAAGGTCCCGTAGGAGGTCTGATCGTCGAGGTGCCGGAGCGCACCGCGCAGCCTTTCGATGTCGAGTTGCACGTTGCTCAGCGTGTTCTGCACGCGGATCGTGTCCGCTATCGAGCGACTCTGCGACATCAGGCGCAGCAGGACGGCCTCCTGGGCGCGCGCGTTGCGAAGTCGAGCCTCGAGGTCGACCACCTCGCCGGAGACATCGCGACCGTTGACGCTCTGAGATTCGACGTCACCGACGTCGCCGATCGCGGCCACGGCTTTCTCGAAGTTCTCCGAAGGAACGCGGATGACGACGTCCGCAGAACCTCGTCGAACGTCGGTCACCGACGACGAGGTCACGTAGCCACCGAACCGCCCCGCCAACGACACGATCTCGCGAACGCTCGATCGAAGTTCGTCGTCGCCGACGCGCAGGGAGATGGATCCGTCCTTTATGATGCTGGGCCCGCTACCCGGGAGCGACATCTGGTCGGCCACCGTGGTGGTTCCACCGCCACCGTCCCCACCGGCCGGAGCATGCGGCGCGGGCGCCGCTTGTTCGAACTGCTCGGTGCCGGTACCCCCGGCGTTGTCGCTGTCGTTGCCACCGGTTGCCGAGCACCCCGCGGCGACGAGCGCGATGAGGAACGCGGTGGCGATCAGGGACTTCGGACCTCGTCCGGGCATGGCTCCTCCTTTGAGTCCACGGCACCTGCGACGCTGGAGGAGCCCTCTACTACACCAATAGTAGTAGAGCGTTTCCGGTCCCCCCGTCACCACTTAGACGTAAGGAAAAGGGCCGGCGGTTGCCGGCCCTTTTCATCCCCCCTTACGTGGTGCCTAGCGGTCCCAGCTCATCGCCCGGAGCAGCATGGTCTGTCCGGCGGCGCTGATCGTGTAGGAGTCCAGCCCGAACCAGTGCGGGAACTTCTCGGTGGGCTGCGGTAACAGGGCCCCGAAGATCACGATGCGACCCTTGCCGACCTTGAGCGTGCCGATCGCGGTCTTGTCCTGATTGGGACCCTCCGAGGTGCCCTTCCGGTCCTTCGGTGGGTCGACCGTGCCGATCGTCTCTCCCCCGGCGGCCTCCCACGTGTCGCGGTCGACGTACCAGTTGAGGGACGAGTTGAACGTCGGCGAGCCCTCCTGGGTTTGGTTGTTGCCCCAGTAACCGTCCCGCTCCATGAGAAGCGGGTAGCCGATCCCGGTCGGGTCGAAGGTCTGACGCGCGGTCTGGAGCAGGTCGTGCGTCAACGGCTTGGACCTGTCGAGGTCGGCATAGCCCGTGTAGGCGAAGCCGCGGCCGATCTTGTTCGCAGGGATCTTCGTGAGAGCCGGCAGCAGCTTCAGCGACGAGTCCGTGAGCACGAGGTTGCCGCCCGATTGCACGAACGACTCGAGGGCACCGGTGTTCTCAACTTCCTTGTCGGAGACGACGAAGGTGTCGAGGTCGTCGAGGCCGTGCGGAAGCTCGGACTCGGTCACCTCGTCGAAGCGCTTGTGGATGAGCTCCGGCAGGTCGCGGAAGTAGTCGGTGTTCTCGACGTCGTAGTGACCCTGCTGGATCTGACGGATCAGCGGGGTGTCGGGGAAACCTTGCGGCGGCGGAACGGGGTTGCCGTCGCGGTCGGTGACGCGCTTGCCATCTTCGAAGAAGCCGAGGTTGCCCTTGACGTTCTTGGAGATCGGCTTCGCCTGGTCCCGGACCGCGGCCGCAACGAGTCCGGTCTGGTAGACCGCGCGCACGTTGTCGACGAAGCGTTGCTCCGCGACCGGGTCCCATGGACCCTGGGCGCAGTTGATCTCATAGGACAACGAGTCGGCGTCGAGACCCGTGTGACTGTTCATCCATCCGCCCCATGTGTTCGCGGCGGTGTAGTCGAGCGAGTCGTTGATGTGCGTCACGAATCCCCAGCGGGCCCAGCCCGCCTGACGCCACGCGTTCTGGTCCTGCGTCCCCAGCTCGCGCGAGTCCGGGAGCATCTCGCGCACGCGCTCGCTCAAGAGGTCGATCGCCGCGTCGGTGGTCTCGCTGGGAGGCTCGGTCCCCTCCATGTTCTGACGGATGCGCATGCCGAAGTCCTGGATGCGCTCGAGCTTCTCGGGCGTGTTGCCCTGGTCGTGAAGCAGGATGAAACCGAGCGGGTAGGGACCGTGTACGTCCATTCCGACCGCGAACGGTCTCCCGTCGAGCTCCTTCTTCCGAACGTCGCGCAACCACAGTGCCGCCGCGCTCTCGGGTTGCGTCAGCGTCGTATAACCGTGGTGGTAGAGCACCGGATCGGGCGGGAACGACCACCCGTCCTGGTAGGCGACGCGGTTCGAGTTGATCCCCCCGCCGTTGTACTGCGAGAACCGTGCGGCCGGGCCGTCGCCGATCTGCCACCCGTCGGGGTTGACCGACACGACGTAGATCTTCGTGCGCTTGAGGATCTCTCCCGCGGTCACCTCGTGCGTCTTACCGGTCAGACCCGTGGCGTCGTCGAGCTTGTGCGTGGGGTCTTCCGTGGCCCACTTGAGGAGATCTTCGACCGTGCGCCACATCGCCTCGCGACCACACGGTTCGGCTTGGTGTGACGACATCAGCACGACGTATTGCTTCTTCGAGTCGGGCACTTTGCTGTCGGTCACGATCGCGGCGTGGAACGGGAGTCCGTCGCCCGTGTCGCGCTTGTCCCACGCCGGGTAACCGTCGGTCCCGACACTCACGGCGTAGGGGTTGTGCATCTCCTTGTCGACCGTCGTGAACTTCAGGTAGCGCGGGTAGAGCTTCTGGAGCAGGCGCATGCCGCCCTCGAACTCACCGGTCTTGCCGTCGCCGAATTGGATGTAGTTGTAGGACATGTTCGGCTCGAGGAAGACGCGCCCGTAGAGCTTCCAATCGTCTTTGGTCTGTGCGACCGGCGAAGCCGATGCACTGGGGGCGATCATGCAGATCGCGAGAACGGCGGCTGCAACGCGGGCAACGGCCCTCACGGCTTCCTCCTGGGTCCGGGGAAAAGGACAGAAAGACACATTCCAGGCGAAAGGTTCTGCGGCGGCGCCCGGGTCTCCTTCCCCGCCGGATTACGAGGGAGTCGTCGCCCCCGTCGGAGCCGGGATCCCGAACCGCTTCTCGCCCCGGGCCAGGGATGCCGCAGTGGCGTCCGGGTCGCCCCCGAACCCGACGCAGATCCCGTAGGCCAGCTCACGGAAGCTGGTGATGGCCTCTTGGAGGTCCAGCAACGCGGCGAGATAGAGGGTCACGACCCCGTGGGCTCCGGCCCAGAACTGCGTGGCCCGTCGCTCGGGCTCGCCGCGGAAACAGCCTGCGTCGATCGCGCGAGCCACCCCGTCGACCAGGCGCTGGAACGTCCCGAGCCCGACCTCGAGCTCGGGATCCACGGGCTTCTCCATGAAGATGAACCGGTAGAAGTGGGGATTCGTGACCGCATTCGTGAAGTAGGCGGCTCCGAGCTCGGCGATCTCGGCCACGGGGTCGGCGGGGTCGGGCTCGACCCGGGCGAGAAGCGCCGCGAAGCGCCGGAAGCCCTCCTTCTGCACCTCTCCCAGAACCTCGTCCATCCCCGAGAAGTACGTGTAGACGGCCATCGTGGACGTGCCGACCTCCGCCGCCAGGCGTCTCGTGGTCAGCGCGTCGGGGCCGTGCTCGACCAGGAGACGGGCTGCGGTCTCGATCAGGGCCGTTCGCATCTCCGGGTCGGGGGCTCGGGGGCTCATGTTTGACAGCTTCCCATAGCGGCGTTATACAACGCAACACAACACCGTTATGGAATGGCGAACGGGAGGCGAGATATGTACGACGTGATCGTCGTCGGCGCCCGCTGCGCGGGCTCCCCCACTGCGATGAGGCTGGCACGCGCCGGGCACCGGGTGCTTCTGCTCGACCGTGCGAGTTTTCCGAGCGACACGATGTCGACCCACTTCATCCAGATGCCCGGGATGGTGCGACTGCAGAGATGGGGTCTGCTCGACGAGACGATGGCCACCGGTTGTCCCGCCATCACCACCGGTCGCATCACGATCGACGGACAGGCGGCGGCCGCCGATTTCGAGGTGCCCGACTCCGTCCCGGGGCTGGCCGCTCCGCGCCGGACGGTGCTCGACAAGGTGCTCGTCGACGGCGCGGCAAGTGCCGGAGCCGAGCTACGCGAAGGCGCCATGGTCGACGAACTGATCTTCGAGGGCGACCGCGTCGTCGGGGTTAGAGGTCACGACTCGACCGGAACCTTCGAAGAGCGCGCCCGGTTCGTCATCGGGGCCGACGGGCGCCACTCGGTCGTCGCTCGCGCGGTGCAACCTCCCGCGGAGAGGCTCGAGCCGATCGAAGGCGGCGGGTTCTATTCGTACTGGTCCGGCGTGGACTGCTCGGGTGCCGAGCTCTTCACTCATTCGGAAGGATTCACCGTTGCCTTCCCGACCAACGACGGGCTGACGACGGTCGCGATGGTGTGGCCCGAAGCGCGCTGGTCGCGTATGCGGAAGGCCACCGACGAAGACATCCTGAGCTGGCTCGACGAGGTCGGCGACATCGGAGGGCGCGTTCGAGCGGGGCAGCGCGCGCATCAGCTGATCCCGGTGGCCAACCTGGTCAATCACCTCTACCGACCGTGGGGGCCGGGGTGGGTGCTCGTCGGGGACGCGGTCTACTTCAAGGACCCGACCCCGGCCGACGGCATCGCCGACGCCTATCGGAGTGCCGATCTCGCCGCCGACGCAGTGGACGACGTCCTGTCGGGTCGAATGGAAGAGACCGACGCGTTGGAGGCATACACGACGAAGCTCAACGAGGCCGCCCTTCCCCTGCTCGAGAAAACGATCGCGATGAGCGACTACTCGACGACGTCGTCGGATCGGGCCACCGCGTTCTTCGAGATCCAAGCCCTGCATCTCGAGGAGGTCGTCGGTCTCCAGAACGAGAAGATCGCATCGTGAAGATCGAGACGAACGGGATCTCGCTCGAGGTTGCAGTCGAGGGAGAAGGCGATGCGGTTCTCCTCCTTCACGGGTTCCCGGACACGCACCGGCTGTGGAAGAGCCAGGTTCCTGCCCTCGTCGATGCCGGGTACCGGACCGTCGCGCCGGACATGCGAGGGTTCGGCGACTCCGAGAAGCCCGAGGGGGTCGAGAACTATTTCATCCTGCATGCGACCGAGGACCTCAAAGGTGTCCTCGACGAGTTGGGGATCGACCGCGTCCACGTGGTCGGTCACGACTGGGGATCCGCCACGGCGTGGGTCTTCGCGTCCCTGTACCCCGATCGGGTGGCATCGCTAACGGCCATCTCGGTCGGGCATCCCGCTGCGTTCCAGGGTGCCGGCTTCGAACAGTACGCGCGCTCCTGGTACATGTTCATGTTCCAGTTCGAAGGGGTGGCCGAACAGTGGATATCCCGAAACGACTGGGAGTTCCTGAGGCTCGGTTTCGGAGGATCCACCGACGTGGAGGAGCGCATCGAATTCCTGTCCCGGCCCGGCGCGCTCACGGCGGCGCTCAACTGGTACCGCGCGAACGTGCCACCGCAGAGCTGGATCTCGGAGCCGCCTGCATTACCCCCGATCGCGGCACCGACGATGGCGATCTGGAGCAGCGGTGACGTCGCGCTCGGTGAGGACCAGATGACGGGGTCCCAGAAACACGTGACGGGGCCGTGGCGCTACGAACGCATCGAGGATGTCGGGCATTGGGTGCCCACGGATGCTGCCGAGCGACTGAACGAGCTACTGATCGACTTCCTTGCGAGTGTCTAGTGCCGCGCGCGGTCGCTGTTCTCACGGTCGCGCTCGTTCTCGTCGTCTTCGGATCGTCACAAGCGCCCGCGTGGCCCCCCGACCGCGGGGCGGTTGACGACTACATCGCGACGAGATCGGGCTCCGTCTCCTACGCGGTCGTGGGTCCGCGCGGTCATCTGTTCGCGTACCGCGGCCGGCGCGAGGTGCCGTCCGCCAGCGTCATCAAGGTGATGTTCATGACGGCCTATCTTCGGCACTTCGCCCGGGGGCGCGCCCTCGACGACGACGACCGGGCCCTCTTGGGGCCGATGATCAAGCGTTCGGACAACTCCGCGGCGACGCGCGTCGCAAACATGCTCGGCCCCCGCCCGATCAACAGGCTCGCGCGGAAGGCACACATGCGTCACTTCCATTACACGCGCCCGTGGGGGATGTCCCGGGTGACCGCCACCGAGCAGGCTCGCTTCATGTACGCGCTCGACGGTTACATCCCGGATCGTCACGACGGTTACGCGCGCTACCTGCTGTCTCACGTCATCCCGTCGCAACGCTGGGGGATCGGGAGAACCCACCATCCGAACTGGCGCTACTTCTTCAAAGGAGGATGGGGATCGGGTACCGGATGGGTCGACCATCAGGTCGCGTTCATCGAGAGAGGGGCGACGCGGATCGGGCTCGCGGTGATGATCACGAGCAGCCCGAGCCACAGTTACGGCAAGCAGACCCTGTACGGTGTCTTCGATCGATTGATGCGGGATCTACCTAAGGGCTAGAACGTGTCGGATCTCGTCGAGGTCTGGGCCGGCAACCGCTTCACCGCGCAGCTCGTGCACTCGGCATTGGTCGCGAACGGGCTCGAAGCCGAACTCGACGCCGCGACTTCGAGCGGCGCGTATCCCGTAACCGTCGGCTCGATGGGCGAGGGAAGGGTGTTCGTTCGCCGCGATGACGCATCCGAAGCGATGACGATCATCCGGGAACTCGAGACCGAGGACGCCGCCGAAACCGACACTTCCGAGGCGGACGAGGACGAACTCCCGCGGCGCCTCAATCCGGTGTGGTTCTGGGTCGCCCTCGCGATCCTGATCGTTTCGGTGATCGTCTGGATCGTGAACGGCTTCCCGATCCCGTGAGCTCGGGCCGAACTCAGATCGCCGAGTTCTCCCGCCACAGGGTCAGGACGGCCTCGTCCCCGGACTGCGCCACCCGGTCGGACCGTCCGTAGACGTACAACAACAGGTCGGACGCGGTCCCGGAGACGGTCGCATGCGCGTCGCCGTCGTTCGAGTGATCCCACTCCAATGCTTCCGGCGAGAACGTAAGGGTCCATTCGACCCCTGCATCGGTGGCTACGAAGCGAAGACGCTCCCCCGTCCCCCGCAGCAGGTCGACGCGAGGAGCGAAGTAGCTCGCGAACGGAAGGTTGTCGAGGAACTCGTCGATGCCGTCGATCGACAGCGCCGGATCGACGGCAGGCTCGACACCCAGCGCGATCTCCGCATCGACGCGGTGGATCGCGGTCTCGAAGACCATGCGGCGCGACCAGAAGCGCGTGTGTTTGTCGGAACCCCAGACCCAAGCGGGCGCCTCCGGATCGGCGGCAGAGAAGATCGCG
>DASSMG010000250.1:0-7219 GCA_035688995.1 Actinomycetota bacterium | reverse complement strand
CCGGATATCGCAAGGTCCGGCTTACCGCCTGCACCACCACCTAAGAGCGCCGCCCCGGGGGCCAGGAGATCGCGCGCCGATATGCCGCGCGCGGCCAGATCCTTGGTCACCGCACCGACGAGGTTCGCCCGCCCCTGACCGGCGGTACCGAGCACCACGACACCCGATCCGAGCTTCCCGCGCAGCGATTGCGCGAGAGATCGCAACGCGTCGACGCCGATGTCGCGGCGGGCAACGACGATGCGCGTCCCGTCGACCTCGGTCGCCGATGCTGCGAGCGTGGCGGCTTCGGCCTCCGCGGCACCGCGCTCGATCTCCGCGATCCGGCGTTCCATCTCCTTCTGCGTCGCGACGAGGCGCTCGACGCGTTCGGCTACCTCCTCGGGAGTCGTCTTCACGAGCTCGGCGACGCGCGCCAGTGCCGCGGCGCGTTTCTCCAGGAACCGCAGTCCTTCACTACCGACCAGAGCCTCCACGCGCCGGAGGTTCGCTCCGACCGATCCCTCCGAGGTGAGCACGATCACGCCGATCTGGCTCGTGTGGGGGACGTGCGTCCCACCGCAGAGCTCCTTCGAGTACTCGCCGACCTCGACCACGCGAACGAAATCCCCGTACTTCTCCCCGAAGATCGCCATCGCGCCGATCGACTTCGCGAAGTCGTACGACGTTTCGTAGGCACGCACGTGATCGTCGGAGAACACGCGCTCCTGGAGCTCACCGGAGATGTCGGCGAGGTGCTCGTCGCCGAGTGCGTCGAAGTGGTGGAAGTCGAACCGAAGCCGGCCCGGTTCCACGAGTGAGCCGGCCTGGCGCGCATGCTCGCCCAGTCGGTCGCGAAGGATCCAATGCAGTATGTGGGTCGCCGTGTGGGCGCGCTGAGAGCCCGCACGCCACTGCGCATCGACGATCTGCTCGACCTCTTCGCCGGTGGCCACCTCGCCCGCCGTTATGCGCGCGCGATGTCCGGTCAGGCCGTCGGCGAGCCTCCGGGTGTCGATGATCTCCGCCGTGAACGACTGCCCCCGGATCACGCCGCGATCGCCGACCTGTCCCCCGCCCTCGGCATAGAACACCGTGCGGTCGAGCACGATGTCGACCTCGTGACCCTCCGACGCGTGATGGACCGCTGCCGGCCCGTCGCCCATCGCGAGGATCCGTCCGGCTCCCTCGAGGTGCTCGTAACCCTCGAACAGCGTGGGGCCGTGTTCCTCTAGTACCGCCAGCGCGGAATGGGCCGCGTTGCCGCGTTCGTCGCCTTTGCGAGCGGCGCGCGCGAGGGTGCGCTGCTCGGCCATCAGCTCGTCGAAACGCTCGGCGTCGATGTCCAGACCTGCCTCCGCGGCGATCTCGCTCGTGAGGTCGACGGGGAAACCGAACGTGTCGTGCAACTTGAACGCGACGTCGCCGGCAAGTCGCTCCCTGCCGCGCGACCTGGTCTCGCGGATCTCGTCTTCGAGAAGGGTGAGGCCGTGTCGGAGTGTCTCGTCGAACCGCTCCTCCTCCCGCGCCGCGACCCCGAGGATGAAGTCCTTACGCTCGACGAGCTCCGGGTAGGCACTCCCCATCAGGTCGATCGTGGTTTCGACCAGCGGTGCGAGCACCGCCTCCTGCCGGCCCAGCAGCCGCGCGTGGCGCACCGCTCGCCGCATCACGCGACGGAGCACGTAGCCGCGCTCCTCGTTGGACGGAAGGACGCCGTCGCCGATGAGGAAGGTCAGAGACCGGCCGTGATCGGCCAGCACGCGAAGGCCCCGGTCGGTGTCGTCGTCGGCGCCGTAGGCGTGCCCGGTGAGCTCGCCGGCACGCTCGACCATCGCCCCGAGCATGTCGGTCTCGTAGATCGAGTCCGCGTCCTGGAGGACGAGCGCCAGGCGCTCGACCCCCGCGCCGGTGTCGATGTTCTTGGTCGGCAGTTCCGCGACGGGCTCGATCGATGCGTTGCAGTCGTTCTGCATGAAGACGAGGTTCCACACCTCGACGTAGCGCTCCGCATTCCCTTGCGGACCGACCTCGGACGCATCTCCGAAGCGGGGGCCGCGGTCGACGTAGATCTCGGAGCACGGGCCGCACGGACCCGCGACGCCCATCGACCAGAAGTTCTCGCTCTTACCCCACCTAAGGATGCGTTCGGGCCGGACCCCCACCTGGTCGCGCCAGATCTCCGCGGCTTCGTCGTCGGTCTCGTAGATCGTCACCCACAGGCGATCGACGTCGAGACCGAACCCCTCGGTGATCAGCGTCCACGCCCACTGGGTCGCGTCGGCTTTGAAGTAGTCCCCGAAACTGAAGTTGCCGAGCATCTCGAAGAACGTCAGGTGGCGGGTCGTCTTGCCGACCTCGTCGATGTCCACCGTGCGGAAACACTTCTGCACGCTCATCGCCCGCGGGAACGGCGGGGTCTGCTGCCCCAGGAAATAAGGCTTGAACTGGTTCATCCCGGCGTTGGTCAGTAGCAGCGTCGGGTCGTTCGGGACGAGCGACGACGACGGGACGCGCTGGTGCTCGCGTTCGGCGAAGAACGCGAGGAAACGCTCGCGGATGGCGTTGGAGTCCACGGGGGGAGGTTACCGGCGTGCCGCCGGTTGCAGCTCTAGCGTTGCGATTCGAGGCGACGGTTGACGGTGTCGAGGAACGACCCCGTCATCGAGCTGGGACGCAACCGCGCGCCGAGCTTCCCGAGCCACTTCTCGCCTTCGAACGCCGCCGCAACGCCGATGAAGATCCAGAACGCCGTCTTGACCAGCCGGATCATGATCCTTGCTCCTTGTCCTCGTCCTTCGATGCCGCCAACGCGGCCAGTCGCTCGGCGAGCTCTTTCTCGCGTCCCGCGATCGGCTCGAAATAGGTCTTCGAGGCGAGGTCGTCCGGGAGGTGCTGCTGCTCGACCCAGCCGCCGAAGGAATGAGCGTACCGGTAGCCGGCCCCGGCGCCGATGGAGCGGGATGCCGGCGAGTGCGAGTCGCGGAGGTGAGCCGGTACGGGCAGGGGCCCCATCGCCTTCACGTCTTCCTCGGCCCGCCACAGCGCCATCGCGCTGGCGTTCGATTTCGGAGCGAGGCTCAGGTAGACCGCGGCCTGGGCCAGATTCAGCTTGGCTTCGGGGAGGCCGACGAACTCGAGCGCGTGATGCGCCGCGATCGCGACCTGCAGGGCCTGGGGGTCGGCGTTGCCGATGTCCTCGGACGCGAGGATGACCATGCGCCGCGCCACGAAGCGCGGGTCCTCGCCGGCGTCGAGCATCCGGGTCATCCAGTAGACCGCTGCATCGGGATCGCTTCCACGCATCGATTTGATGAAGGCCGAGATCGTGTCGTAATGCCAGTCACCGGCTTTGTCGTAGGGAAGGGCGCGCTGCTGCAACGCGTTCTCCACCGCAGCCAGGTCTACGACGACGTCGCCGTCACCTTTCCTCGGGCTCGCACTCGCGATCGCGGCGGCCGCTTCGAGGGCATTGAGGGCGGTGCGTGCGTCACCACCCGCCTTGCGCGCGATGTGTGCCAGCGCATCCTCGTCGGCGGTGACCCCGAGGTTCGCGATCCCCCGTTGCTCGTCGGTCAACGCCCGATCCATGATCTCGATCAGGTCCTCGTCGCCGAGTCCCTCGAGTCGGAACAGCAGGCTCCTCGACATCAGCGGCGAGTTCACCTCGAAGCTCGGATTCTCGGTCGTCGCGCCGACGAGGACGATCCATCCGTTCTCGACCGCGGGCAGGAGCGCGTCCTGCTGAGCCTTGTTGAAGCGGTGGATCTCGTCGAGGAACAGGACGGTTCTGTCGCCTTGCTGGGCGAGCCGGTCCTTGGCGGCCTCGATCGCCTTGCGGACGTCCGCGACCCCCGAGGTCACCGCCGACATCGGTTCGAAATGGGCCCGGGTGGTGCGCGCGATGACGTGCGCGAGGGTCGTCTTGCCGGACCCCGCGGGGCCCCACAACACGATCGACGAGAGCTCCCCCGATTCGATCAGCGAGCGCAGCGCGCGGCCCGGGCCGAGCACGTGCTTCTGCCCCACCACCTCGTCGAGGGTTCGCGGCCGCATCCGAGCAGCCAGCGGGGCGTACTCGTCGAAACGCTCCTGCAACGCGTTGTCGAAAAGGTCCACGAGCCCATCGTCCCACCACACCGGGACGGAGCCGTTCGGGTTAGGCGTTCTCCTCGGGGCGCGGCGCGGTGGACTTCAGGTGGAGGACCTTGAGCTGCTCCTCGTCCACGGGGGCCGGGGCCCCCGTCAAGGGGTCGAACGCGCTCTGCGTCTTCGGGAACGCGATGACCTCTCTGATGTTGTCCGCGCCGGCGGCGAGAGCCACGATGCGGTCGATCCCCGGCGCGATACCCCCGTGAGGCGGGGGGCCGAAACGGAACGCGTCGAGCAGGAACCCGAACTTCTCCTGTTGTTCCTCCGGTGAGATACCGAGCGCGCTGAACACGCGCTGCTGCAGTGCCCGGTCGTGGATACGGATGCTGCCACTCGCGAGCTCCCACCCATTGAGAGTGATGTCGTAGCTCTTAGAGATGACCTTCCCCGGTTCGCTCTCGAGGTACTGCAACGTCTCGCTCTTGATGCCGGTGAAGGGATGGTGGATGAAGTCCCATCGATCCTCTTCGTCGTTGTATTCGAACCACGGGAAGTCGACGATCCATGCGAACTTCCACGCCTCCGGATCGGAACGATCGTGCTCGGGGATCAACCCGTAACGCTCGGCGAGCCGGTTGCGCAACGCGCCGAGGACCTTGTGAACGATGGAGATCCGCTTGTCGGCGACGATGAGGATGAGGTCGCCGTCGTTCGCCCCCGACGTCTTCAGCAACCCGGCCCGCTCGTCGTCGGTGAAGAACTTGTCGAGGGGCGAGTCGATGCCGGTGGCGTAGGACTCGCCGACCCTCGCCCACACGAGGCCACCTGCTCCGAGCGCCTTGGCCTCGTCGACGATCCCGTCGAGTTCCTTGCGGGCCGCCGCAGCCTTTCCCGGTACGACGATGCACTTGACCGCGCCACCGCCATCGAGGACGCCGCGGAAAACCTTCACCTCAGTGGCGGCGAACGTCTCGGAGAGATCGACGAGCTCCATCCCGAAACGGAGATCCGGCTTGTCGCTCCCGAAGCGGTTGAGCGCGTCCGCGTAAGGGATCCGTGCGAAGTCGGGAAGCTCGACGTCGAGCGCGTACTTCCACACGAACTTGAACATGCGTTCCGTGACGTCCAGGACGTCCTCGACGTCCACGAAACTCATCTCGAGGTCGAGTTGCGTGAACTCGGGCTGCCGGTCGGCGCGCTGATCCTCGTCCCGGAAACAGCGCACGATCTGGAAGTAGCGATCGAGTCCCGCGACCATGAAAAGCTGCTTGAACAACTGCGGAGATTGCGGGAGCGCGTAGAAGCTGCCCGGATAGACCCGAGAGGGAACGAGGTAGTCGCGGGCCCCCTCGGGCGTCGACCTGGTCATCATCGGCGTCTCGATCTCGATGAAGCCCTCTTGGTCGAAGAACTTCCTTATCCCGGTCACGATCCGGCAGCGCAGCTTGAGGTTGCGGTTCATGTGCTCGCGTCGCAGGTCGAGGTAGCGGTAACGCAAACGGAGCAGCTCGTCGGTCTCCTGGTAGTCGTCGATCTGGAACGGAGGCGTCTCCGACGGGGACAGGATCTCGACACCGTCGGCGGCGATCTCGACCCGGCCGGTGTCGATGCGCGGGTTGACCCGGTCGGCGGCGCGGGCGGTCACCTCGCCCGTGACCCGAACGCAGAATTCGCTCCTGAGCTCCTGCGCCGTCTCGTGCGCTTCGGCCGAGGTCTGCGGGTTGAACACCACCTGCACCAGCCCTGCGGTGTCGCGCAGGTCGATGAAGGTGACTCCGCCGTGGTCCCGGCGGCTGTGCACCCACCCGCACAGCGCCACGTGTTGGCCGGTGTGGCCATCGCGCAGATCTCCACACCGATGGGTCCGCATCATCGGCGGCGCTCCTCGAGGGTCCGGACCAGATCGCTACGTCCCACCGTCTGCTGCTCGCCACCTTTCAGGTCCTTGAGCGTTACCTGCGCCGCGTCCAACTCGTCGTCGCCGATTATCACGGCCCACGCCGCGCCGGAGCGGTCGGCATCCTTCATCTGACCTTTCATCGCCCGCCGTGTGACGTCGAACTGCGCGCCGATCCCCGCTCGACGCAGGTCGGTAGCGACCTTGAAGGCTTCCGTTGTCGCCCGTTCGCCGATCGCGACCACGTAGACCTCGACGCCCCCATCGCGCTCACCGGTGCTCTCAGCCGCGAGGAGGATCCGGTCCATCCCGAGGGCGAACCCGATGCTCGCGAGCGGGGGGCCACCGAGCGCCTCCGACAACCCGTCGTAACGACCGCCGCCGCCGACCGCGTTCTGCGACCCTAGTCCACCGGCAACGAGCTCGAACGCGGTGCGCGTGTAGTAGTCGAGTCCGCGCACGAGGCGCGGTTCGACCTCGAATCCGACACCCACGTCCCGCAACAGGGTCTGCACCTCGTCGAAATGCTTGCGGCACGCGTCGCATAGATGGTCCGTGATCAACGGAGCGTCCTGCATCGCGTCGATGGTCCGCTGCTCTTTCGAATCGAAGATCCGCAGAGGATTCACGTCGATCTTGGCTCGATCGTCCTCGGCGAGGGCATCGACGTGATCCCGCAACCATCCGACGAGCACGTCGAGGTAGCCCCGGCGACAGCTGGGATCGAGATGGCCGATCGAGTTGAGCAGGAGGGTCGGTTGGACCCCCGCGCCGCGAAGGAACCTGACCGCGAGTTCGATCACCTCGGCATCGATCAGAGGATCGTCCGCCCCGATCGCTTCGATCCCTATCTGCGAGAACTGTCGGTAGCGACCCTTCTGGGGGCGCTCCTGCCGGAAGAACGGGCCCGCATAGAACAACTTCACGGGCAACGCGCCGCGGTCGAGACGGTGTTCGAGGGCCGTTCGCACGACCGGGGCGGTGCCTTCCGGGCGCAACGTCAGCGATCTCCCGCCGCGGTCGACGAACGTGTACATCTGCTTCCCGACCACCTCGCTGGCCTCACCGACCCCGCGCTCGAAGACCTCGGTGTGCTCGAAGATCGGCGTCTCGACGTAGTCGTAGCCCGCCGCGGTGAAGGTCTCCTCGGCCGATCGGGCGAGTGCCAGCCATCGCGCCGAGTCCGGGGGGACGATGTCGTTGGTCCCCTTGGGGGCCTGGAAGTCCTTGCTCACCACGGCATCCTAAGAG
>DASSMG010000249.1:0-5127 GCA_035688995.1 Actinomycetota bacterium | reverse complement strand
TCGTTCCGGGGCACAAAAAACGGGACCTCCTTTCGTGGCCGAGATGGCCCTCATCGAGCACCTCCGCGCCTAGCCTGCTCCACGGCTGCGGTCCCCCGTCCGTGCGACGGGTGTGGATCGAAACAAGCAGGAGGCGAATGCAATGGCACCCTTGCGCGGGCATGGGTCGATGACGATCTTGATGACGGCGGCAGTGGCGACCCTGTACGTACTGGTCGCGGCCGCCCCGGCTCGATCTCACGAGCTGCGATGGCGGGACGAACGGCAACACATCAAGCGACGCGCCAAGGAAGAGGTCGGAGCCCCGTATCGGTCCGGCGGCGAGTCGCCCAGAGGCTTCGACTGTTCCGGTTTCACGCGCTGGACCTACGAGGGCCACGGTGCCGACCTGCCGCATTCGGCGATCGATCAGTTCCGGCTCGCCCACCGACGCGGGTACAAGCGCATCTGGAAACGATCCCGCCTTCACGTCGGTGACCTCGTCTTCCACAAGACCACGAGCGCCCGCGTGGGCCACGCCGGGATCTACATCGGGCACGGAAGGTTCATCTCCGCGACGTCGTCGGACGGCGTGCGCGTCGAATCACTTCACGACCCCTACTACTGGGGGCGTCGTTGGGTCGGCGCTACACGTCTCCCGGTGACGATGCGCCCCTGATCACGGGAGTCCTGGTCAGAACTCTCGGTTAGCGGATGACGGTGGTCCTGTCGCATCCGCCGTCATCGCCGCAGGCGGTTTCCAACTATCCCAGTCGATGTGAAAGATGTTGGGGTCGACGCGGTCGACAAGGACATCCATCGTCGACCCGGGGATGAGCAGCGCGAGTTTCGCCCGCTCCATGACGATCTTGTCGCTCGCAGGATAGGAGCGTCCGTCGACGGTCATCTCGAGATCGATCTTCACCTGCGGCGCGTCGTTGATGCTGACCCCCGTATCGCTCGCCCTAACGATCCGGGCCGATCCCGGAACCCCTTCACCCGCATCGACTCGTTGGCGCCTGATCGTCTTCGTGGGATTCCACTGGACCATGAGAGCGAGCAGCAGCAGGTAGATCCCGCCGGCTGCGAAGAACGGCTTGGCCCACGATTGGAATCGCACCGTTGCGTCTCCGAAGGGCGCGACCAGTGCAGCAAGTACGAGGAAGGCGGCGATCGCCCCGATGATCGTGCCGTTCATGCGCGCGCGGCGGAGGTCGGCAGTCAACTTGAGCGATGCCCCGGAAGTGGCACGGATGACGGCTCGAACGGCGAAGAACATCAAGGCAACGCCAATGAGGGCCAGAACCACTCGCCACACTGCCCCCGAGTACGCGACCCGGCCGCGCGACAGCTCATCTGATGCCGAGAGCGAGACCGCGGTCGCCCCAATGACGAAATGCATGAGCGGGAACAGCCAGTCGAAGATCCCCGGCCGAGCGGACAATTGCTCGGGCTGGCTCTCGACCTCGGGGTTCTCCGACGGCGGGGAGCTCACCGCTCAATTAAGAGGGGCACGACGCCGCGAATAAAGCGGGGACGCGCGAGAGCCCGGGTTCCGCCCGGGCTCTCGGAGTCGATCATTGCTTCGTGGGGCAGACCAGATCCGCCACGCAATCGAGGATCCAATTGCGGACCACCGGTATGTCGATCCGCTGATAGCCGTCGAGATACCGGCAGTTGTCCGTGTAGCCGTAACTCGTGTCCCCGACGACGTACCCCCCGTTCATGATCGGACCACCGGAATCGCCGAAGCAGGTGCCACCTCCGGCGCGCGGGTCGTTGTCGTTGCCGTTCGTCTGGAACACCTGGGCGGTGAGCTTCTGTCCGATCTCCGTCGTGTAACGGCGAACGATGGGCTGCCGCTCCGGGGCCGGCTTCATGTTGGTCCCTTCCTGACGGACCTCGGTGCCGTAACCGATCGTCAGGAACTCCGTCTTGTTGAAGGTCTTCGCGAAACGGTCGAGATAGTTCGCAGGAGCGATGGGTGAGGTCGGAAGGTTCGGAGCGGTCTCGAGGATGAAGACGCCCGTGTCGTTCCAGTTGTTGATGTCGGTGAAGTCGCTGTAGCCGGGATGGGTCCGAGCCGTTGCTAAGAACCATTTCTGGTCACCCTGGTACTTCGGCTTCTTGATGTCGGAGGAGGTGAATCCGGTCGAGGATTGCGCGTCGGCCGGCCCGCTGTCGTCTGCCGCGCGTGGGACGTCCCGTTCGGCTTCCTCGGCGGTTCGCGAGATGACGGGATCGAATGTGACGATGGCTTTGCCGACGTTCTGGTAGGTGCAATGCCCGGCAGTCAGGAAAACACGGGCGGAGATCAACGTGCCGGTGCACCGGTAGCGGGCGTCGGGAAGGTAGAAGACGACCATGCCCACGTTCTTGTACTTGTTCGCCGTGTCTTCGGTTCCTCCGGTGATGGCCGTCGCCGGGGTAACGGCGGCGAACAGCATCCCGCCGGCGATCATGCTTATCGCCACGCGTCGAAACAGACGTTGCATAGGGGCCTCCGCTCGGTAGCCGGGTGCTTGGATGGTTCCTCCGAGCGTAAGGAATCGGGGGGCGAAGCGGAAGGTGCTTCGGCTCACCCGCGTGCCCGTGCAGGCCAGAACATCGAAGCGACCCTGCCGAAAGCCTCTAGACCGGAGGCGGTTCCGTCCGTAGCGTGTCGCTCACAGATGCGTCCCGCCTGCTTTGGGAGTCGTCATGAGGAAGACGCCATGGTCAGTTGTGCTGTTGGTCGCTCTGATTGCTGTACTCGCGAGTCCTAGCGGAGCCCTCGCCTCGTTCGGCGGAACCGACGGGAAGATCGTGTTCTCGCGGTCGGGTGATGGGGCCGGCATCTACGTGATGAACCGGGGGGGTGGTGGCCTGCTGCGGATCGCGCGAGGGAACTCGTCGGGCCCGAGTTGGTCACCCGACGGTTCGCAGATCGCGTTCGTAAGGTGGCACCGGGACGGAAGCACTCGTCTCAAGGTGATGGATGCAGTCGGGTCCAACGCACATCCGGTCGGAACCTCCAGTCAAGGGATGACGCAGGGATGTGCGCTTCAGTCCCCGATGTGGTCCTACGACGGCCTGTACCTCCTGTACCGCGACGATTGTTTCGACCAGAGACCACGCGTTGCTCAATTGCGGATCGTTTCGGCCGACGGCACCGGTTCCCTCGATCTCACCGACTACGCGAACGCGAACTTCTACTCGGTGCAACCGTGGTCACCGGATCTCGAGAACGGTAGCGAGATCGTCTTCTCGGGTAACCGCGGCACCGACCAGGCTCTCTACCTCATGAACTCGGACGGGAGCGATGTGCGGCTTCTGGTCGATGGGACGGGTGATGACTTCGCTGCGGTCTGGTCACCGGCCGGGACGACGATCGCCTACTCGGAACAGACGATCGACGACGCGGGGGACCCGACGAATTCCCTGTGGACCGTGTCCCCTCCCGGGTCTCCGGACCTCTTGCTCGAGGGAAGTCCCCACATCACGGAACCTCAGTGGTCGCCGGACGGATCGATGTTGCTGTTCAACCGCCGCGATTACTACGGCACCCCGACCGCATCGATCCTCGACCTTGCGACGATGGACGAGACATCTCTCTCACCCGGGTTCGACGCGTCCGTGGCCACGTGGGCGCCCGCCGGAACCGCGATCCTTTTCTCGAAAGGCGGGAACATCGTTCGGTACCGGTTGTCGGATGGAGCGATCAGGAAACTCACGACCGGTTCCGCGTACGACGGCGCCCCCGACTGGCAGGCCCGGCAGCCTTAAGTACATCTCGCGGTGGAGCGATTCAAACGCGGGTTACCGACCGAGCCGAAGCATCTTCAGTGCCCAAGCGCCCTACGCCGATGGGACCTTCATCCCCCGACGCAATCTCGCGGCGGTTACCAACGCGATCGAGGGAACGACGGCAGCGATCGACACCAAGAGCCATTCCCGAGGAGACAGCCACGGGACTCCGACCAAGGACGCGAGGGGCCTCCACACGGTAGCCAGAACGATCAGTGAGATCCCGCCGAGAGCGCCGGCGATGAGCCACCTGTTGTCGAAGAGCGAAGCCATCGCCTTCCGGTCGCTCGTGGATCGGTCACCACTGCGAACGACGAACGCGTAGACCAGCTGGGCGAGCGCGAGCGACACGAACAGTGACGATCGAGCGTGCGGCCACGGCTCGTCCCAAGCGAAGTGAGCCACGGCGGCCGCCCCCAGGCAGCTGGCCGCTATCACCAACGCTCGCGCAGAAAGTGCTTCCAGGTGACGTCCGGCCAACAAGCGTTGTGAACGCCGGCGTGGAGGTCTGTGCATCAGATCTCCCGACTCCGTATCCATGCCCAGTGCTAGTGCAGGAAGTCCGTCGGTTACGAGATTGATCCACAGGAGTTGGAGTGGCAGCAGCGGAACGCCGAGATCGGGGAACACGATCAGGGCAGCGATGACGACGATGATCTCGGACAGGTTTGCCGCGACCAGGTAATCGACGACCTTTCGGATGTTGTCGTAGATGGCTCGGCCTTCGCGGATGGCGAGCACGATCGTGGCGAGGTCGTCGTTCGTGATCACGAGATCGGACGCCTCCTTCGCGACGTCCGTACCTATGTGGCCCATCGCGACGCCGATATCGGCCTGATGCAAAGCCGGAGCATCGTTTACTCCGTCACCGGTGACTGCTACGACTTCCCCTCGTTCCTGCAGTGCCTTAACCAGATCGAGCTTGTGCTGCGGAGTGGTGCGCGCGTAGACGCTCACCGACAGAGGGTCTGGAGGCAGCCCTTTGTCGTCGATCTCGGCCCCCGTAACCGCTGCGGCCGACTCGATTCCGCTCTCCGATGCGATCGAAAGGGCGGTCGAGGGATGGTCGCCCGTCACCATCACCACCGAGACACCTGCATCCCGCGCCCGTCCCACGGCTACCTTCGTTTCCGGACGCACCGGATCGCCGAGACCGAGCACTCCCACGAGCTCCAGCGGCGCTCCTTTCGCGCCGCCGGCGACTGCGATGACTTTTCGACCTTGGTCGGCCAGATCGCTGATCGATCGTTGCAAGGCGCCGAGGACGTCTTCGCTCGCATCGATCATGCCGACGACGACCTCCGGGGCACCCTTGACGAATCGGAAGGAACCGTCGTCACCTTCGGCTTCAACCTCCTGGTA
>DASSMG010000248.1:0-4821 GCA_035688995.1 Actinomycetota bacterium | reverse complement strand
CGCGCACCATCTCGAGCAGCCACTCGGCCTGACGACGGATGGGACCGACCCTGACCGCGTCCGAGAGACCCATGGGTGCCGACAGGAACGTCAGCATGTGACCGGCGGCGGGCGCGTCGACGATGATCGTGTCGAAGTTCTGCGTCGAACCGCCCGCCTCGGGACCTTGCTCGAGATACCAGACCTTGCCCAGCACCAGGATGTCCTTCAGACCCGGGCCCGCGGTCGTCACGTAATCGACGAAGTGGGTCGTCGTGAAGATCTTCGAGAACCGACGCATGTGGTACTGGACCTTCAGGTACTCCTCGAGCGCGTTCTCGGGAACGATGTTCATGCCCCACACGCCGGGGAGGAGTTCGCTGGGTTCGTAGCTCACGTTGCGGCCGCCGAGCGCCCGGGCCAGCGAGCCCTTCCGATCGACCTCTGCCACGCAGACCTTGCGACCCTGGCGGGCAGCGACGATCGCCAGTGCCGCGGCGACGGTCGTCTTGCCGACCCCGCCCTTGCCCGAGACCACGAGGATCTTCGGCTCGAGTAGCTCCTCGATCTGCATCCGCACTTCCTACCCCACCCAGCATCCGCTCCCCCCCAACCGCCGAGTGGTGAATCAAGCGCCATATAGCGGCTTGTTTCACCACTCGACCACGGGCGATGGGACGATGGGCCCATGGGATCGACGAGATGGCCGTCGCGGGCGTTGTGGTTGGTGCTCGTCGCGTTCGGGGTGTCGCTACTGCCGGGGGCTTCGGCCGGTGCCGCGGCCCCGCCCTCGCAAACGATCGATCTGATCCCGGTCACGGGCACGATCGATCCGCAGACCGCCACCTATCTCCGCGATCGCATCGCCGGAGCTTCGGACGACGGCGTTCAGGCGATCGTGATCCAGCTCGACACCCCCGGTGGTGTCGACGTCTCGGTACGGGACCTCACCGGCGCCATCCTCGAAAGCGACGTTCCCGTCATCGTGTGGATCGCCCCGCGGGGGGCCGAGGCCGCCTCCGCCGGCACTTACCTCGCGTACGCGTCTTCGCTGATCTTCATGGCCGACGGCTCCACGATCGGCCCGGCGGTCCCCGTGAGCCTGGCTCATGGTGGCGAGCTCTCCGCCGGGGAGCGCGACGCCGCGGCGGCTTACCTCCAGGAGCTCGGCGCTCGGACGCAGCACGACACCGACTGGGCACTGTCGTCGGTGGTCGACGGCGACAGCCTCACCGGCGTCGATGCCACGGCCCAGGGCGTTGCGGACGGGCCCGCCTCGTCGCTGGGCGAGCTCCTTCAGGGCCTCGACGGCCGTTCCGTGAAGACCTCGGCCGGCGCCCACGTCACGTTCGAGACGTGGGACGAGGGCCGGGGAACCCCGAGCGTCGCGGTGCGCTTCCAGGAGATGAACCTGTGGCAGCGGCTCCTCCACTCCGTCACCGACCCCGACGTCGCCTATCTCCTGTTGCTGATCGGGCTGTTCGGGATCATCTTCGAGCTCTACAACCCGGGCATCGGTCTCGCCGCCATCATCGGCGTGGGCGCGCTCGCGTTGTCGTTCTACGCGCTGAGCGTCCTTCCCACCGACTGGCTCGGTGCCCTCATCGTCGTGGCCGCAGTCGTGTTGCTGGTGATCGATCTGCACACGTCGGGTCTCGGCGGGTGGACCGTGGGAGGTCTCGTCGGTCTCGTCGTCGGGGGCCTGGTCCTGTTCTCGGGAAGCAGCGTGCGAGTCAGCGTCTGGACGATCGCCGCCGGCGTGATCGGCTCCCTGATCTTCTTCATCTCGGTGATGACCGCGGCCCTGCGAGTCCGGCTGCGCCGCCCGATCACCGGCGAGGAAGGCCTGATCGGAGCCATCGGTGAGGCCAAGACGGATATCGCCCCGGAGGGGACGGTCATCACGAAAGGCACTCTGTGGCGAGCCCGCACGATGGAGACCGGCATCGCGGCAGGCGAGAAGGTCGAGGTGAAGGCCACCGAGGGCCTTGTGCTTCTGGTCGAACCGCTACACGATCACGAGAAGGTCGACTAGCCGACTCCCCAGAGACGCGACATCTGATGTAGTCGCATTGATGTGATCGAGGGTCGGATGACCCCGATATGACAAGGAGGGGCGATGCAAGCTCTGGGATTCGTGGTGATCGTGTTCTTCGCCCTGCTCATCTTCATCGGACTCGCGGTGAGGATCGTGCAGGAGTACGAGAGAGGCGTGATCTTCCGTCTCGGCCGGGTCGTCGGAGCGAAGGGCCCGGGTCTGTTCTTCATCATCCCGTTCATCGATCGCATGGTGAAAGTGAACCTTCAGGTCGTCACGTTGGACGTGCCTCCGCAGGACGTCATCACCAAAGACAACGTCACGGTGAGGGTTCACGCGGTCGCGTATTTCCAGGTCTTCGAATCGGTCAAGGCAACGGTAGAGGTCCAGAACTACCTCTTCGCCACGTCGCAGATCGCGCAGACGACCTTGAGGACCGTGCTGTCGAAGGTCGACCTCGATCAGATCCTGACCGAGCCGGATCACCTATCGAGCGAGTTGCAGCGCATCATCGACGACGCGACCGAACCGTGGGGCGTCAAGGTCGTGCGCGTCGCGATCAAAGACGTCGATCTTCCCAGCGAGATGCAGCGCGCGATGGCTCGTCAGGCCGAGGCCGAACGCGAGCGCCGCGCCAAGATCATCAACGCCGAGGGAGAGTTCCAGGCATCGGAACGTCTGGCGCAAGCCGCCGAAGTCATCGCCCGCCATCCGATCGCCTATCAGCTGCGCTACCTGCAGACGGTCACGGAGGTTGCCGCCGAGAAGAACTCGACGCTCGTCGTTCCGATCCCGATCGAGCTGTTGCAGAGCTTCAAAGCCGCGTTCCCTGGAGGACCGGCTGCGGACCTCGGCAACGGCAGCCAACCGTCGAGCTAGCTGCACCTCCGGCACCGGCCGTAGAGCTCGGCGGTGTGCGTCACGTCGGTGAAGCCGTGCTTGCGCGCGCTCTCGGCGGCCCATCGCTCGATCGCCGTGCTCTTGATCTCGACCGATGCTCCGCAGTTGCGACAGATCAAGTGATGGTGGTGTTCGCTCGTGCGGCACGCGCGGTAGAGGGCCTCGCCGTCCTCACCCCGCAGCACGTCGACGTCACCGCCGTCGACCAGTGCTTGCAGGCGCCGGTAGACGGTCGCGAGACCGACCCTCTCTCCGGTCCCGCGCACCGCGTCGAAAACCTCTTGCGCGGATAGGAAGCCGTCGGCGCGCTCGAGTGCGTTCCACACCGCGGCGCGCTGTCTCGTGCTTCGCGCCTCAGCCAACGTTCAACAGCCCCAGCATCACGCCGATTCCCACGACCAATCCGAGTAGCTGCAGTAGTGAGCGACGGATCTCGGGTTCCTTGTGGAGCTCGGGGATCAGGTCGGTGGCTGCGATGTAGACGAACGCGCCGGCAGTGAACGGCAGCGCGTGCTGTTCGAGGGAACCCAGATCCGAGAACGCGAGCACCACGACCGCACCGGCAACCGATGTCAGTGCGGTGAGGAAGTTCAAAGCCAACGCCCGTCGCGGGCGCAGCCCGGCGTGGATCAGGATCCCGAAGTCACCGAGCTCCTGTGGGATCTCGTGCAGGAGAACCGCGACCGAGGTGGCGACCCCGAGCTTCCACGACACGAGGAAGGACGCGGCGACGATCGCGCCGTCGATGAAGTTGTGCAGTCCGTCACCGACGAGGTTCGTGATCGCGACCGGATGGAGCACTTCCTCCTGAGGGATGTGCGCGTGATGCCAGTGAAGGATCTTCTCCAAAACGAAGAAGACCAGCACGCCGGCCAGGATGGCGAGCGAGGCGGAGCGCCCGAAGCCGTGCTCCCGTGACATCTCCGGAAGGATGTGGATGAACGCGTCCCCGAGCAGCGCGCCTGCCGCGAACGAGATCAGAAAGAGGAGGGCCCGCTCCATCCAGTTGTCGCGGATGAGCAAGACCATGGCCCCGAACAGCGAGACCGCGCTGATGATCGCGACCGCTACGAGAGATGCGGCCCACGCCTCACCGGTCGGCATGCGCGGACCCTACCGCTTAATGAGAATGATTGTCGGTATCGCCTGAGGCGAGCGGGACGGAGTCGAGCTACTTGACGACCGTGAACATGTTGTCCACGTGGGTGTAGCCGTTCTCCTCGACGTTGAGACACGGCGTACTCGCAACCCGGTTCCAGGCGTAGCCGTCGACCGCCGCGGCCCCCGGCTTCGTGTACGGCTTCAGCTTGACCTTGACGTCGACCTTCCCGTCTGCGTCGGTGATGCCGGATCCGAAGAGGAAGACGTCACCGACGCGCAGGCCGATCCCCATGTTCACGTTGCCGGCGGGTTCGGAGGCGGGCGGGTCCAGCTGGATCCCCTGGCCCGCGGGGTCCTCGTGGGCCGGCCGGGTGACGGTCGAGTGGATGAGGACGGTCTCGCCGACCTTCCAGACCTTCTTGTCGACCTTCATGTCCACGGTGAAGTCCCGGATGACGACGGTTTCCATCATCGAGGGCGAGCCGGTGCGAAGCATGTGTCGCACGGCGCTCGTGGCGCAGCGGGAATCGGGCGCCCCGTGTGCCGGGACCCCTCCCGTAAGGATCGTGGCGGCGGTGATGACCGCCGCCACGAGGCTCGTCCTTCGCATATGAGTCATATCCCCCAGAAGTAGTCGCTCGAAAAGCGGCTACTTACTAGTGCATGTGCATGCCCATGTCGAACAGGTCCATCGGGTCCTTCGGTGCGTGCACGATCGGCAGGACCAGCTGGCTCTTGCCTGACTGCCAATCGATGGTGATGGTGGGGCAGTCGGCCGACTGGCACGGGTACGGCTTCGGCAG
>DASSMG010000247.1:0-3293 GCA_035688995.1 Actinomycetota bacterium | reverse complement strand
GCTCACCGACGTGCACCGTGACCCCGGGCCGTGGCCTCGAGGGGCGCGGCCGAGTGACCTCAACCCAGCTCCCGTCGACGCCGTCCAGCCCCCACAATCTCGCGGCCGCCCTGTGCGACAGGAACGTGTCCGGTCCGTAGGTGAGCACCGCAGCCATGGCTTTCTGTCGCCACGTGAGATTTCCGGCAGACGTGCATACGACCCCGCGGCCCGCCCGCTGCCATCCGTGCTTCCGGACCCGCGCTGATATCGATTGGGGAGTGAACCCCAGTGTCACTGCCTGGCGGACGGAGAAGAGGTGTTCCTGTCGCGATGCCAGTCGATTCAGGTCTTCGTCCCGGGACATGGGCTCAGGCTGGCAGCGGCTCGGTGCACTCTTTGTGACGAACGTCACGTATGTCGTTACAAACGTGAAAAAGAGGGCTGTAGGTGTCCGGTTTGTGCCGCAGGAGGGGGTCGTCGCGGGGCGAATCTTCCGCTCCATGAGACAGGTTCGCATCCGTCGTCGCCGAGGTCACTAGGAGCTTTCCCATGCGCAAGGTTCTTGCCGTTATCGCCGCGCTCGGAGTCGTTGTCGCCCTCGCGGCCCCTGCGAGTGCTGCGAAGAAGACCAAGGTCCACGAAACGTTCGGAGCTCCGCTCGCGCCGTTCCCGAACTACAGCAGCCTCACTTCAACCGCGCGCCCCGGATGTTCCGCGGGCCAGGAAGGCGTCCACTGGGTCGGCCAGGAGTTCACGGCCCCCGGCAAGGGCACGCTCAAGTTCCACGCCGAAGGCTTCACCGGCGACTGGGATCTCTACGTGTTCACCGACGGTTCGGACGTCCCGATCGCACGTTCCGAGAACGACCAGACCCAGGGTGGTGCGGCCCCCGAGGAGGAGATCCTCCTGCCGATGAAGGCGAAGCAGACCGTGACTCTGGTCGCGTGCAACTGGCTCGGGGACCCGAACGTGAGTGCCACCTACGAAGGCACGTTCTCCCGCTAGGCCCGATCTTCTCGAACTAGGTGCGCGTGGCGAAGCGCTCGGGCGTCTTGAGGAAGAAGTACTCAACTCCGAGCGCCTCGAAACCCATCTTGGCGTAGAAGTCTTTCGGCCAGTCGTTGTCGTCCGCGACGAGGAAGATCAGTTCGTGACTCTCGCGAACGATGTCCACCGCGCGCTGAACGATCGCCCGCGATAGACCTCGTCCCCTGAATTCTTCGAGCGTGCCCACGTCCTCGATCTGTGCAGTGGTCCCGTCGCTGTAAACCAGTGCGAAGGACACCGGTTCTCCATCTTCGATGACCGCGAGATCACGCGCGTGGAGGACCGTTAAGATCGAGTCGTAGAGGGCTTTCATCTCGACGACCAGCTCGTCGTCGTCGCACCAGGGGTAGCGACGCAGCTGCTTCTCGCGGGCGCGCCACGCGAACCTCCCGACATCTCTGACGATGGACGTATCGACGCGCCGGTCGGGCTCTCCGGTCAGGGCCATGATCACGTGACGATCGACATCCCAACCCAATCGCTCGAAGGCGGGGGCGAGTTCGTGGCCGAGAGCTTCGTCCGAGACCCAGAAGCGTCGGTGCTCGCATCCGAGCGGCCCGAGGATGTCGTCGATCGCGGCCACGTAATCGAGAACGTCACCCGCCGCCGTTTCGATCGTTAGCAGATTGAGGTCCCAGACGCGGGGGAGGCCGGGATGCAGATAGGCCGTTCCCCATTCCCACGGCGCGACGCGCCGGCTCAGCGCGACCTGGAAATCGGTGAGGAACCGGCGGGCCTGCGCAAGTCCGGCGACGGAAGGGTTAGCTCGACGGATCGAGCGCCGCAACGATCGCGTCGGTCACCTCACTTGTCGTTGCCGGTTCGCCCTTGGGACGAAGGTCTGCCGGTCGGATGTCGCCGCGCGCCAGAACGGACGCAACGGCGCGGTCCAGGCGATCGCCGGCGTCCTGCAGGCCGAGGTGTCGAAGCATGAGAACCGCCGAGAGGATCATCGCGATCGGGTTCGCCAGCCCCCGGCCTGCTATGTCGGGTGCCGACCCGTGCGTCGGCTCGAACACGGCGTAGTCCTTGCCTAGGTTCATCCCTGGAGCAACGCCGAGTCCACCGATCAACCCGGCGCAGAGGTCCGAGATGATGTCGCCGTAGAGATTCGGGAGGACGATCACATCGAGCTCCTGCGGGTGCCACGCCAGCCACATCGCCAGCTCGTCCACCTGCGTGGCTTCGAACCCGACGTTCCGGTACTCCTCCGCGAGGCGTTCGCCCTCGGCCAACCAGACGCCGTCCGAGAAATGCATGATGTTCGCTTTGTGGCCGAGCGTCACGAGACGCCGTCGGTGCGTTCGGGCGTACTCGAACGCGTACTCGACGATCGCGCGCGTGGCGGAAACCGAGATGGGCTTCACCGAGATCCCGACGTCGCGCTCCATCTTGAAGCCGTGCATGTAGCTGAGGTAGCCCCGCAGTTTCTGGACCTGCTTGGAGCCACACTCGAACTCGATGCCTTCGTAGAGGTCCTCGGTGTTCTCCCGCACGACGACGATGTCCACCGACTCGAAGCGCGACGGCACTCCCGGGTACAGGCGGCAGGGGCGAACGCTCGCGAAGAGGTCGAGCTCCTGACGCAGGGCGACGTTGATCGACCTGAACCCGGTCCCCACGGGAGTCGTCACAGGCCCCTTTAGCGCGACGCGGTTCGATGCGATCGAGCGAAGGACGTGCGGCGGCAGGGGAGTGCCGTAGCGCTCGATGGCGGGGACTCCGGCTTCGTGGACGTCCCACTCGATGCCGACGCCGAGGGCATCGACGACGCGGCGCGTCGCGGCCGAGACCTCGGGCCCGATGCCGTCTCCGGGGATCAACGTCACGTCGGTCATGAAATCCAGCCTAATGGCGAGATGCCTCGGGTAGCGTCTAAGCGCACAGAGCGGGGTGGGATCTCGAAAGGAGGACGTCTTGAGTCAGGCCGTCCAAACGCGGGGAAGTGGCCTCGATGGTTACTTCAAGATCTCGGAGCGCGGGTCCACCGTGCGCACGGAGATCCTTGCCGGCGTCACGACCTTCATGACGATGGCCTACATCTTGTTCCTGAATCCCTTGATCCTGAACCTGGTTCCCGATCGCAACGGCACATCGCTCGGTACGGAAACGGTTCTCGTGGTTACCGCGCTGGCCGCGGGGCTCGCCTCGATCGCGATGGGCGCCTTCGCCAACTACCCCTTCGCGATCGCCGCCGGTCTCGGGCTGAACGGGGTCGTTGCGTTCCAACTCGTGGGAACCAACCAGTTGACGTGGCCCGAGGC
>DASSMG010000246.1:0-3338 GCA_035688995.1 Actinomycetota bacterium | reverse complement strand
GATCTCGCCGTCGACCTCCTTGGCGAGAAGCCGGTATCCGGACGGACGCATCTCCGCGATCAACTCCATGTAGGCATCGACGTCGAGCTGGTCGCGGAGCTCGCCCATCACGACGAACGCCGACCTGAACTCATCCTCGGTGGTGAGCTCGCGGATCGTCATGGCCGGAGCTTCGCGGCGCGTTCGGGGGCGTCCGTTGCGTCCGGGTCCGCCGCGGCCACCGCTTCGAACAGATCGAGAGCCTGCGTGAACCGGCCCTTGCGCGCCAGCAGATCGGCAAGCACGTACCAGGCTCGGAGATGGTGCGCCTCGGCCACCTCGGGTTTCAGGTCGAGTCGTTCGAGCAGACCGATCGCGTCGTCGAGCCGGCCCATGTCGGACAGGGCACCGGCGGCGACGATCGCGGTCTCGAAGTAGGTCGCGGTGTCGACGTCGGCCGGCTTCACCTCGCGGCACAGCTCGAGCGCCTTGTCGGGGTTGCGGAGCGCGCGATAGGCGTCGGCCAGAACGGCGTTCTGTTCCTTGGACCCCGCGATCCGCCGGAACGCGCCCAGCTCCCGGGTCGCCTCGTTCCATCGCCCGGCCCGGTAGTAGGCGAGGCCGAGCAGTTCTCTGACCCCGATCGAGCGCAGCGCGATGTGCTTGGCCTGGTCGAGGAGCCGGATCGCGGCCCCGAAGTCGTCGGCCTGGAACGCCGCGGCAGCATCGGCGTAGACCTTGACGAGGATGTCGCCCTTGCCCGGTCGCGCGGTGGCCTTGAGCTCGGCCACGACCTCGTCGGGCACGTGCACCGGTTCGTAGCGGGACGGCCGTGGGTCGACCTCTCGAGGTTTCGCCGCGTGGCCCCCTCGACGACGGTCCGAGGTCGTGTGACGCGGTTTCCCGTCGCGGCTCGTCGCCGCGTCGTGAACCTTCCTGCTGTCGATCCGGCGGGGGCCGCGTCGTCCTTCGGGCATCACCGAACCCTAAGGGGCGGCCGGTTGTCGTCGGCCCCGTGGCCCAGGAGCGAAGCAAAGCGACCGAAAATGGTCCTTTCTGGCTATTCCGCCGCCTGGGAGATTCCTTCAGGCTCCGCTGATGACCTCCATCGCCAAGCGGTGGTGCGCGGCGGCGCTCGGGCTCTGTTTGCTGTTGTCGGGAGTTGCCTCCGCAGCACCACAGAAAGCCGACCTCACCGTGGCGCGGGTGTCGTCGGCGTCGAGTGCGGTCCAGGGTGGCTCGCTGCGGGCCACGGTCAAGGTCGTCAACCGGGGCAAGCACCGTGCCGGTGGGTCGAGTGCACGGCTGTTCCTGTCTCGCGATGCGACCCGGGGGCGGGGCGACACCAAGCTGTCGCCGGCGATCTCGGTTCCGGGACTCGACCCGGGAGATTCCGCCACCAAGCGGGTGTCGGTGCGGATCCCGGCCGCGGTTGCTGAATCGAGCTACCGCCTGATCGCCTGTGCCGATGCGACCAAGGCGATCTCGGAATCAAACGAGCGCAACAACTGCAAGGCCGCGGCATCGTCGGTGACGGTCACGGCTCCCCCGACGAGCCATCAGCTGATCGATCAGGACGTCGCCTCGGGGGCGATCACCGAGGAGCAGGGGCTCGTCTTCAAGGTGTTCGCAGACTTCGGCGATCCCAGGCTTCCCGCTCAGTACGAGGCGGAGCCGAACGGGCTCGAGGAAGGCGCCCTGGAGGAGGTCGCCGAGCGGTGGGACACGCTGTCGCCCGAGGCCCAGGCGACGCTTCGTCCGTTCTTGATCCCACCGTTCTATTCGGGGAGCTACTGGTCGGGCCAGCCCACGGCGACGCGCGAGGACCGCGTGACGGCAGCCGCGGACACCTCAACCGATCTGACCCCGTGGTGCGCCGGCACGGTGACGTTGAGCACGTGGAACTACCTCGACAACTCCACCGGCGACGTGCGGATCTGGTGGGAAGCAACGAACACGAACGACGACATCACTGCTCACCACTTCGTAGACATCCTCGACAACAAGATCCTTCCGGCACTGAAGTCGCTCATGGGTCGGGGGCCGAAGCCCGACGGGGGTGGCTCGTGTGACGGCAACAGCTCGGCCCTCGACATCGCGCTGATAGATGCGAACACCGCGACGACCTACGCCGACGGTTTCTGCGGATCGTCCGGAACGTCGGCGCACATGCTGTTCCCCCGCAGTGCCGCGAGCGTCGGGTGGGCGGGATCGGATCCCTATCTGGCTCACGAGGTCATGCACGCGATCCAGTACGCCATGCCGGTGAACAGCTTCAGATGCGGACCTTCGAAATGGTTGCGCGAGGCAACCGCGCAGTGGGTTCAGGACTACGTCACCGATCCGAGCTATGCCATCGGGCTGGGCCCCGACGACACCGAGTTCCAGGGCGCTCGCATCTATCTGGGCTCGCCGGAGACGTCGCTCGACGTCGAGTCCCCGCCGGCGTTCCACAGCTACGGCGATTACCTCCTGCCGTTCTGGGCGGTGCGGAAGTCGGGGCCGAGCATCGTGCACGACATGTGGACGAATGCCGCCACGATGGATCCCGTCGACGCCGTCGACGCTGCCCTACCCGGCGGGTTCCAGGAAACGTGGGCCGACTTCGCGCTGGCCAACTGGAACGACGGCCCGGTGCACGACTACAAGGACTGGGACGGTCTCAACAGTGGTGCGGTGACGGTCGGGACGGAACAGATCTCGGTCGACAACGAGACCAGTCCGTCCATCACGGTCGAACACCTCGCGGCGAAGTACCTCGAACTCAACTTCGACAAGGACGTATCCGAGCTCGAGTTCACGAACGATCTCCCCGGGGACGCCGACGCGAAGGTCCGCGCGGTGGTCTATTACGACAACGGGACCTACGACATCAAAGACCTGTCGCACGATGCGAAGACAACCTTGTGCATCGACGACGGGACCAAGCGAGCGACGAAGGTCATCCTCGTCTTCTCGAACTCGAACAAGAGCGACTCCAAGGTCTTCCACCCCACGATGGTCGGCAAGAAGGCATGCGGGTGCCCCGATGTGGCCGCAGGTGGGACGCAACGGAGATCCGTCACCGCCGCCGCCACTGCGGTCTGTACCGGCCACGGGAATCTCACGTTCGACTGGACGGATGAGTGGAGCAACGGCGACTCCGTCGACGGACAGACCGGCTCGGAATCCGGAAGCGGGAGCTTGAACCTGGACCTGGTTGCCGACGAGGGCTCCACCACCAGCTACTCCAGCACGGACACCTCCACGTATCAGGTCAGCGTGCAAAGCCAAATGGAGTCGCATTCCGACGACGCTCCCTGTCACAACTGGACATCAACTTCGACCGACTCCGGCGCGGGACACCTCACCGATGGGGT
>DASSMG010000245.1:0-9538 GCA_035688995.1 Actinomycetota bacterium | reverse complement strand
CACGCGCGCGCCGTGCACGCGGATCATCTCGTGGCTGTCGGCGGGATGCGGAACCGATGACCGCTTCCCGGCCTTAGCGGGACTCTTGTCGTTCACGGGACTCCTTCTCCGGGGCCTGGTAAGAGGACGTCACATAATGCCCCCGGCGACCACAAGGAGGCTCCCCCATGACGCAGCGCATCCCAGTTACGACTTCCGACGACCGCGACGAACGAACAGAGGAGCTGCTCGCGACCATGCGGCGCTCGGACGGGTCGGATCTCAACATCTTCGCCACCCTCGCCCATCATCCGAAGCTCCTCAAACGCTGGGCTGCCTTCGGCGGCACCCTGCTGTTCGGAGGGGTCTTGCCCGGTCGCGACCGGGAACTGCTGATCCTGCGCACCGCCTTCTTGTGCCGCGCCGAGTACGAGTGGGGCCAGCACGTGCTCATCGGGCGAGCAGCGGGGATCACCGACGACGAGATCGATCGCATCGCCGACAAGGAGATCGCGCTGGACTGGGACCCACACGACCGCGCGCTGTTGCTCGCGGCCGACGAGTTGCACGCCGATTGCGTGATCTCCGACGAGGTCTGGGAGCAACTCGCCGCTACCTACGACTACCAACAGCTGATCGAGGTGTGCATGGTGGTCGGGCAGTACCACATGGTCGCGTTCACGCTCAATTCCCTCGGCGTCGAGCTCGAATCCGATCCGGGGCTCGCCCGCTTCCCGGACGACGCGCGGAGCTGAGGCCGCTAACCGATCTTGGCGCTCTGCCCGCCGTCGACCGGCAGTAGGGCGCCGGTGACGAACGAAGCTTCGTCGGACGCCAGGAACAGCGCCGCATTCGCCACGTCCCACGCGGTTCCCTGTCGGTTCTCGAGTGGGACCATCTGCGCCCGCACGTTCGCGAGATCCTCCCGCGACATCTCGAGTACCTCCGCAACCGCATCGACTGCCATCGGCGTGTCGATGAAGCCGGGCATGATCCCGTTCACCCGGATCCCGTGGCGAGCATTCGTCATCGCGAGTTGATGCACCAGGGCGTTCACGCCGGCCTTCGAGATCTTGTAAGCGGTGATGTGTCCGGCCGCGCAGATCGCGGCGATGGATGAGACGCACACGATCGAACCACTCCCCTGCTTGCGCATGACCGGGATCACTTGCTTGCAGACGCGCCACATCGCCTTGAGGTTCACGTCGAAGATTCGGTCCCAGACCTCCTCGGTCAGACGGGTCGGCGAGCTATCCCCCATACCGACCCCCACGTTGTTGTGAAGGATGTCGATCCGGCCGAAAGTCCCGATCGCGGCCTCGACGATGGCCGCGGGGGCATCGGGAAGGACGATGTCGGTGACGAGAGTGTGGGCCTCGGCACCGGCGTCGACGACCGACTCGTGTGTTTCCTTCAGCGACGCGTCGTCGCGGTCGACAAGGAGTAGGCGCGCTCCTTCCTGTGCGAACCGGATGGCGGTTGCACGCCCATTGCCGATCGTCTCCCCCGGCGTCTGCCCGGCGCCGACCACCACCGCTACCTTGCCGGCGAGGCGTCCTCTACCTCGTTCGATCTCGGTCGTCATGTGTCCGGAAGCCTATGGCCGACCCCTCGTCGCTATCTGTCGCTCTTCTTCTTCACCCAACAAAGACAGAATGGATGTCCCGCGGGATCGGCGTAGACCTGGAAGCTGTCCGGCGTATCCGTCTCCTCGGCCGGCTTGAGCACCGCCGCTCCGAGTGCCATGACTCGATCGTGGGCGGCCTCGAAGTCATCCACCCACAGGTCGAGGTGGATCTGCTGTTGAGGCATGCCTTCGGGCCAGTCGGGTGGGGTGTGGTTCGGGGCAAGTTGGACACCGATCCGCGGCTTGCCGTCGACGTAGATCATGTGCCAGTCATCATCCCGATCCACCGTGCCGTCGAGCACTCCCGCCCAGAAAGTGCTCTCCGAAGAGAGGTCGGCTGCGTCGAAGACCACGACCTGATGGTTGATGCGCATCGGCGCTATCTCAGCCCACCGCCTTCTTGACGAGAGAACGGATCTTCGCCTCGTCCGCCTTCGTCAACTTCGTCAGGGCGTAGGACGTGGGCCACATGGAGCCTTGGTCGAGGTTCGCCTTCTCCTCGAACCCGAGGGTTGCGTACCTCGACTCGAATTTGTCGGCGCTCTTGAAGAAGCAGACGATCTTTCCTTCCTTGGTGTAGGCGGGCATCCCGTACCAGGTTCTCGGTGCGAGGTCGGGCGCGGTTTCTTTGACGATGGCGTGGATCCGTTCGGCCATCACGCGATCCGATTTCGGCATTTCGGCGATCTTCGCGAGAACGTCCTTCTCCCCCGCCTCGCGATCCCTGTTCGCGCGAGCCTCCGCCTTCAACTCTTTCGCCCGCTCCTTCATCGCGGCTCGTTCCGCAGCGGTGAACCCGGACGATCCGCTGCTCGCGGCCTTGCTCTTGGTTGATTTGCGCGTGGTCTTCTTTGCAGTCTTCTTCTCAGGCATCGCGTGGCACCTCCTGGATACGGACGAGATTCCCGGCGGGGTCACGGACGGCGCAGTCGCGCAGCCCGTAGGGCTGGTCGGTTGGTTCCTGAACGATTTCGGCGTCGCCGGCTTGCACCTTCTCGAACGTTCCGTCGAGATCCGGCGTGGCCAGGTTGATCATGGCGAAGGTGCCCTTGGCCATCATCTCGGTCACCGTGCGGCGTTCGTCATCGGTGATCCCGGGATCGACGGCGGGCGGGTGCAGGACGATGGCCGTGTCGGGCTGGCCGGGAGGACCGACCGTGATCCAGCGCATCTTTCCTTCTCCCACGTCGAGACGCACCTCGAAGCCGAGGACGTCGCGGTAGAAGGCCAGGGACGCCTCCGGATCGTCGTGCGGAAGCATGCTTGCGTGGATCTTGAGGTCCATGGGCGGCTCCTATCTCTGTTGTTACCGGACCACGTCACGCTAGCTGTGGCTCGGCAGCGCGCGCTTCTCGATTCCTGACCGGTCGCGCCACTTGTTTCGCGATGCAGGGAAGCATCCCCGCGGTCGCGGTCGCCCCGTCCCGGCGGTAAACGCTCGGTGGAACACCGACCAACTCGGTGAACCGGGTGCTGAAGGTCCCGAGCGAGGAGCAGCCGACGGCGAAACAGACCTCGGTGACGGTGAGATCACCCCGACGCAGCAGGGCCATAGCCCGCTCGATGCGGCGCGTCATCAGATACGAATAGGGCGACTCGCCGTAGGCCTGACGGAACTGCCGGCTGAGATGCCCGGCCGACATGTTCACCCCGCGGGCGAGGGCCTCGACATCCAGGGGCTGCGCGTAGTCCCGATCCATACGGTCGCGGACCCGGCGCAACAACGCGAGATCGCGCAGACGCTGTTCTTCCGACGATCTGTTGGTCACGTTGCGATCGTGCCACGTCGCGTCCCCAGGCTCGTCACCTGCGTGAACGCGAAACCGACGACGGGGTCGAAGAAGAGTAGGGGGTGACGCGATGCTCCTGCCCCACCCTCTCTTCGGGAGATGTCATCGTAGGCATACCGACCACACAGTAGCCAGGTGAGGAAACCCATGACGCAGTGGACGCCGTATGCACTCGGCTTCGAGTAGCTAGGAGGACACGTTGCCCAAGCTCCGCGTACACAACTTCTCGGTATCCCTCGATGGCTTCGCGGCCGGGCCCCGTCAGAGTCTCGAGAATCCTCTCGGCAAGGGTGGCGAGGAGCTACACGGATGGATGTTCCGCACCGCCCACTGGCACGAGATGGTTCACCTGGAAGAACCCGGGGAGGAGGGCGTGGACAACGACTTCGCGGTCGCGGGAGACGACAACATCGGCGCCCACATCATGGGCAGGAACATGTTCGGTCCGATCCGCGGGGACTGGGGAAACGACGATTGGAGGGGCTGGTGGGGCGAGGATCCCCCGTACCACCACGATGTCTTCGTCCTCACGCACTACCCCCACGACGACATACCGATGCAGGGTGGGACGACCTTTCACTTCGTGACCGACGGGATCGAATCCGCCCTCGAGCGCGCCTTCGCAGCCGCCGACGGCAGGGACGTTCGTGTCGGTGGAGGGGCCTCGACCGTTCGGCAGTACCTCGCCGCGGGGGCGATCGATCATCTCCACTTCGTGATCTCGCCCATCCTCCTGGGAACGGGCGAAAGATTGTTCGAAGACAACGCCGGGGCACTCGACGGCTACGAGTGTTCGCAGTTCGTCGGATCGGAGGGCGTGGCCCACGCGGTACTTACGAAGCGTTAGCGCAGAATCCCGCGGTTGTGAGCGATTAGTTCCGCGGCGTCGCGTCGTCTGACCATCAAACCCCGAGGACGGAGGAGGCATCATGCGCATCGTTCTGAGTCACTTCATGAGTCTCGACGGAGTCATCCAGGCTCCCGGCGGACGCAAGGAAGACACCGAAGGTGGCTTCGAGCACGGTGGGTGGTCGATGCGCTATTTCGACCCCGAAGCGATGGGATCGGCGATCGGCGCGGCGATGGAGAGCACCGACGCGTACATCTTCGGTCGCAAGACGTGGCAGGTATCGGCGGCGGCGTGGCCGAGCCAGAAAGGCGATCCCTTCGCCGATCGACTGAACGCGATCCCGAAATACGTCGCCTCCCGCACCCTGTCGCAGGCCGACCTGGGCTCGTGGAACAACTCCCACCTGCTGCCCCCCGACGACGTGTTCGGCGCGATCGAAGACCTCAAAGCGAAGGACGGCGGTGACATCCAGATCTACGGCAGCGCAACGCTGGCACGCGACCTCATCTCGCGCGACCTGGTCGACGAGTACAACCTGATGATCGAGCCCGTCGTCCTCGGTGGAGGCAAACGCCTCTTCGCGGATGACGGCGTCCGACGAGGACTCGAACTCGTGTCCTGCGCGACGGCCTCGACGGGAGTTCAGATCTGTAAGTACCGCCCCGCCTAAGGGCCTTTGGGTCCGCGTGGCCCCTTGCCCGACCCCGTAAGCCCGTGCGTTCTACCGGGGCCCTCCTCCCGGATGCGGAGACCCGGGATGGTTGACGATCGGTTGGTAGGGACGGCACGGCTGGTTCCGCAAGCTCGGGCACGGCGGGTAGTCGGTCGGCGCCTCGAGACCCGGGATGATTGGGAGAACGAGAGCCGACGGTTGTGCGGCCGAGTATGCGATCGCAACCTGTGACATGCCGTCGGTGACCGGCTTGCCGAACGACCACACCGGTTGCTGGCCGTTCGGTGCGGCGATCGTCACGCGTATGCGAGACCCGGCCCGGTAGACATGCCCCTCGTAGTAGAGCGGGATCGCTACCTGGTCGAACTTCTTACGAGGCATGGGCTGAGAGTCCGCTTGCATGAAGGTCGGGACCGGCCGAAGCAACTCGCTGGGACGCTTGAACATATTGTTGGAATCGGTCGAGAGTTTCCGCTCGCTCGCTCGCATGTAACCGTTCTGAACGAACGTCTCGTTGCCGTCGGGACGGACCTCGGTGATCGTCGCCTGAAGGTCGACGTCGGGGGCCGACGACCGCACCCACGCGTAGACCGCTCCGGAACCGACGACGGCAGTGTCTTTTTCCAGGGGGTCCGAGACGTAGGAGACCGCGGTGCCGTCGGGGTTCTGCTTCCAGTTCCAATGCCACTGCGACGCGTTACCCCACAGGTCGCCGCCTCCGGTGCCTCCGGTGTAGTTCGTCAGGGGCAATGCGTGCGGGTCCGACGTGTACTCGTCGACCCCCGCGGCGGCCGGCGGTGCGTCCTGGAGCGACCCGTTCGGGCCGAAGTACCAGGTGCCGGCTTTGGTGTTCGGAACGGGGAACGAATCGAAGGAGGCCTCGAACGCGGGGTACGGATCCCCGGGTTGCCCGTTACCGGCGGGGCCTTTCCCGGCGCCGTTTTCGAACAGCACGCGGACCTCGGGAAGCTTCTCGAACTCGGCCTTGGCGAGGTCGTACGTCGGTAGGGCCTGGATCGGATCGGGCGGCATCTCGACGACGTCGTTGCGCGGTAGACCCATCGCTTCTTGGTAGATGACCGGCGAGATCGCATGGGTAGCCGCCGCCTTCTCGGCGGGTGCCTCGTGCGCGACGTAGATCTGAAGGAAGTCGAACCACCGGTTGTACGTCTCCGGATCGAGCGAATCGACGTGCACGCCGTTGGTGAACGTGAACCACTTCTTGTCGGTTCCCGTGAAGTGCTCGACGAGCTCGGGGCAGTGACCGCCCGTCTGTTCGTCTTGCCACTGGCACACGAGGAACGTCGGAACGTTGATCTTGTTGACGAAAGTCACCGGGTCGAGCGGGTCGGCGACCTCGGGAATGTAGTGATCGTTCGCGGCGATCTTCGCGTTGAGATCGGCCGCCTCGGGGTGCAGCGCCTGGTTCGCTGCGCAGGTCTCGTCGCCGTTCTGGATCCGGTCCCACGCGTACGGCTGGCCCGCGTCGGGTCCCGCAGCCATGGCTTCATGCTGACGCTCGTTGGCCCACGCGACGGCGAATCCCGTGTTGAGATCCCCGCCCGGGTAGAGGGTGGTCGCGGTGGCGTCGATCACGGACAGGGGCGAGATCGCGGCCAGCGACGGTGGCTGCATCTGGGCGGTGAAGAGCTGGCTGATGCCGCCGTAGGAGATGCCCATCATGCCGACCTTGTGATCCTTGACCCACGGCTGATTGGCGATCGTCTCTACGATGTCGTAGCCGTCGAGGCTCTGCAGCGGCTCGAAGAAGTCGAAGGCACCACTCGAGCAACCGGTGCCGCGCATTTGGATGTCCACGACCGCGAAACCCATCGCGTTGGCGAGCGCCGCGATGCCGCTCTGCGGGGCATCCGGTTTCGCATACGCGTAGCCCGAGTATTCGATCAGCGTGGGGTACGGAGGAGTGAACGGGACACCGTGGCCGTCGGGAAGGGGGCCGGGGTCGGGCGTCCCTGCCACTTGGGCGAGGGCGGGTCTGGTTGGCGGGTGCACCGTGAGCGCGAGCTTCGTTCCGTCGCGCGTCGTCAGGTACTGGTAGCCGGTCGGATCGATCTTCTGGTCGTAGAAACTCTTGTCCCACGGTGTCGGATCCGCGTTGTGCACCGTGACCGGATCGGAGGTGACGCCCTCGGAGGTCACGCGATACCCATCGCCGGGCGCAACTTCGCGGAACAAGACCCCGCCGAGCTGATTGACGGTTCGTGTCTCCAGGGCCGCTCCGGCGGAGTCCACGAGAGACGCCTGCGCTCCGGGGGTGAGATCGGTAACGTAGACCTGCTCGACGCTCCCTACGGCCTTGATGCTGGCCGGCGCCGCGGTCGCTCCGGTGGCCGGAACCAGCGAGCCGATGAGGAGCCCTGCGCTCAGGACGACCAGACCCAGCCGGAAACGGCTCCTTCTCTCTACCCGCGCGCTACCAGACATGACGCACCTTTCGTAGAACTTCGATGGGTTTTTTCATGCCTCAACTGGGCTTCTGGGAAACCCCGGCATCCGTGGCATCTTCGCCACCAGGGGGTCGGTTCCTCCCTGTGGGGTCGCCTTGCTTCCGGTCTTCGGCCGTAGCTCGGGAAGGCCCATCGCCGGCGGGAAGAGGCTCTCCGAGGACCCATAATCCACCTGTGAAAAGCGCCGGCCGAGTCTCCACTTCTCCCAACGGGCACGCCGTGAGTGTCGTGGATCTCGTGAAGACCTATCCGAAGATGCCCGTCAACGCCGTCGATGGGGTTTCGTTCGACGTCGGCTACGGCGAGGTCTTCGGCCTGCTCGGTCCCAACGGGGCCGGCAAGACCACGACCGTCGGGGTGCTGACCACCCTGGTCCGACCGACCGGCGGAACCGGGCGGGTCGGTGGGGTCGATGTCGTCGCCGACCCGGTTCGGGCGCGGACCCGCTTGGCGGTCGTTCCTCAGAGGAACAATCTCGACCGTTCCCTTTCCATACGGCAGAACCTTCTCTTCCACGCCGCGTACCACGGCGTTCCTGTCAGAGAACGGACGCAACGCGCCAACGAACTGTTAGAGCAATTCGGTCTCGCCGATCGCGCGAACGACAAGCCCGATTTCTTCTCCGGTGGGCAAGCGCAGCGCATCATGATCGCTCGGGCACTCATCCACCGTCCCAACGTCCTGTTCCTCGACGAACCGACCACCGGACTCGATCCCGCGGCCCGCCTCTTCGTGTGGGACCGGTTGCGAGAACTGAGAGATTCCGGGGTGACGTTGTTTCTAACCACGCACGACATGGATGAGGCAGCCGAGCTCGCCGACCGGGTGGGGATCATGGATCACGGGAAGCTTCTGGCGATGGATACGCCGGCCGCACTCACCCAGGGGCTCCCGGGGCAAACCAGCGTGGAGCTCACGGTGGACGGTGCGACCGACCGCAGAGACGAATTGGTCGGGTCGCTCGGCGCTCTTCAGGGGGTCGAGCGTGCCGAGATGGTCGAATCGCAGCAAGGGGCCGCGGCATTCGGGCCCGGTGCGCCCGGGGCCGCGGTCGATGGTGACGGTCACGGCCTCCGCATCCGCCTCTACGTCGAGGGGGACGCACCTCTCTTGATCGCGCCCGCGGCGGCTGTGCTCACGGCCGCGGGCCTGACGTTGACCGACGTGAAGTTGGGACAGCCAAGCCTCGAGGACGTATTCATCCACCTAACCGGCCGCACCCTCCGATGAGCGCGACCGCAACGAGCGACATCGACGTTCGGTCCGCGTCCCGGCACGCATTCCTTGCCGTGCTGCGGCGCGACCTCTACGTCACCGGACGAGAGCTGCCGGCCTTCTTCGCGCAGGTGATCCTGCAACCGTTGTTCCTGTTGTTCGTGTTCGGCAAGATCCTGACGAGTCTCGGTTACGCCCGCGCCGGATATGCCGAGCTCCTCTTTCCCGGGATCATGGCGCTGACGCTCGTGATCACCGGCGTCCAAGCGATCGCGTTCCCACTCGTAGCCGAGTTCGGCTGGACCCGAGAGATCGAGGATCGACTGCTCGCGCCGATGTCGACCGTTCTTGTCGCGGTCGAGAAGGTTGTGTTCGCCTCGTTACGAGCGATTACGGCGGCTACCGTCATGCTCCCGGTCGGCATCCTGGTTCTCGGGTCGATCCCGTGGCGGTGGGAAGCGATCCCTCTCTTCGTGGCCGTCGTCGTGCTGGGCGCTTTGGTGGGTGCCGGCATCGGGCTGGTGATAGGCACGCACGTTCCGCCGACGAAGATCCAGATCGTCTTTGCCCTGGTCTTCACTCCCCTGTTGTTCACCGGCAGCAGTCAATATCCGTGGCCGTCGCTGTCGCACCTGCGCTGGTTCCAGGTCGTGACGGCGCTGAATCCGATGACTTACGTGAGCGAAGGGATGCGCGCCGCCCTGGTTCCCCAGGTCCCCCACATCCAGCCGTGGATCTCGGTCACCGTTCTGGTGGTGGCGGTAACGGTCCTGATGACTATCGGGATGCGCGGTTTCCGTCGCCGCGCCATTACCTGACAGAAAGAGATATCGGAGGAAGTCGTCAGAGCAATCGCTCGAACCTCCGTTGCTCTGGAAGGCCGGAATAGGAGGAAGCGGGATGGAAGTCTTCTTCACCTCGGGCGATTGGGTGGCC
>DASSMG010000244.1:0-5357 GCA_035688995.1 Actinomycetota bacterium | reverse complement strand
TCCGAGGTGGGCCTGCCGCGGTGCCTCCGGTCAGCGAGTGGGTAGACCAGATGTTCACGCCCGGTGCGGCGACGTCGGGACGACGCTCGAGCGTTCCTTCGCTCTGAGGCGTCCAGGTGGCGGGGTCGGGAAGCGTGTTGTCCTTGCCCCGGCTCGAGAAGCTGGCGAGCTGATGGTTCGTGTCGTCGTAAGCGGCAACGCCGAGGACGTAAGGACTCTGCGCGTCGCCGGAGAACGCGGCGCCGTCGGGGCCGCCGCCATCGTTGCCGGCGGCGAACACGACCGTGATCCCCGCGTTGAACATGTCCTTGAACAACTGAGCATCGACGGAACTCGGGTTGTACGAGCACCCGCCGACACAACCCCAGCTGTTGCTGGAGGCTTTGATCCGGTACTCGGCGGCGTGGTCCAGCTGCCACTGCAGACCGAAGCTCGATAGACCTGCGGACTGCGAGTCGCCGTTCTTGGTGCTGATCAGGCTCGCTTGGGGCGCGATCCCGAAGTTGAGACCGTCGGCGCCGTACCTGGCGGGATCGGCATCGCCGTCGCGCCCGTAGTACGCATTGCCTGCGATCGTGCCGGCGACGTGAGTGCCGTGACCGCTGGCGGCTTCACTCGTCGGGAGCGAGTCGCCCGGGTCGGCGCCGGTCTCGACGATGTGGTCGATCGTGACGGTCTTGAGGATGCGGCTCTGACAGGGCTGGTAGGGGCCCGCCTCGCAATCCCAACCGCCGAAGTCACGATGCGTGTGGTCGATGCCGCTGTCGGTGATCGCGACCGTGACGCCCTTGCCGGTCGCCTGGTCGACGCTCAATCCGGAGACATCGGATCGCAGCGCGCCCATCGAGCCTCCGGCGGGATCGTAGGACCACACGCCGGTGCCGTTGCCTGCCTGGCTACGGGCGTGGACGTCGAGGGTCGATGTGGCCATGAAGTTCTTGATCGGGTAGTCGGGCTCGACGAAGGTGATCGCCCGCGCGTTCAGCAACGCGACCATCTGGTCTTGAGTGACTCGTCCGAGGAACCGAGGCGCGTTCCCGTACCACTGGGCCCACACGGTGTTCTGCCGAACGAACGACTCGACCGCCGCGTCGCGGTGATCGAGAGCGACCATGACTCGCAACGTGCCGTCGGGAAGTGCGTACTTGAGCCGGTCGAAGAACTCCACCGGGATCTTGTCCCTGTGCGCGTCGATCGCCGTCATGACGACGGCCGGTCGGTCGGCGTCGCCGATCCATCCCGTCGTGGGGATCGGAACGTTCGCGCGCGCCGCGGCTACCGGGGCGAAGAGCGAGGCGACGAGGGCAAGAAGCGCGACGAGAGTGGTCGCGCGGCGGGGCGAGGGGAGCATCGGGCGGCCTCCACAGAACTAGATCCAGGCGCGGGCGGCGGCCCGCATTAGCGCCCTAGTTCTCCCGAATCTGTCCCGTTCCTGCCATAGCAAGTCAAGCTCTTAGATCAGCGGCCACGGCAACGGTCGCGGCCCCTGGGGAGCCGGGAAACGATCCTCGATCAAGAGGCTCTCCACGCGCTCCAGGGTCGCCTCGGACTCCTCCGGAGACAACAGCTCGGCGAGGCGGCCCCCGAGCCCGCGACGGTCCGCGAGTGCGGCTCCGAGGCGCTCCAGATCCTTCCGGAGCTGGGGGGTCAAGGGCTCCTCGGCGAAGGCCCAGATGACCGTGCGGAGCTTCGGGTCGACGTGGAACGTGAGCCCGTGGTCCACGGCCCACAGGCGGCCCTCCTCGTCCTTGATCACGTGACCCGCCTTCCGGTCGGCGTTGTTGACCACAGCGTCGAACGCGGCGAAGTTCGCCAGGGTCTCGAGATGGTCGTCCATCAGCACGAAGTAGTGGAGATCCGGGTCGTGCTGGATGAAGAGCTGGATCGACCCGGGCCCGAGGGGCGCATCGTCTCTGAGCACCGTCGGGGGCACGATCTTCCACGACGCGTCGCTGACGAGCCAGGCGGCGACCTCACGAGCCGCCAGCGTCCCGTCGGGGAAGTCCCACAACGGCCGTTCGCCGCGCCGGGGCTTGTAGACCGCGTGCACGTCGCGATCGCCCGAGACACGAACTAGGAACGTGTAGTTAGAGGAGTACGGGAGAAGCCCCACCATCTCGACCGTCCCGGTCGAGAGAAGGTTGAGGATCTCGTCCACGACTAGAGAGGGTCCGGCCGGTGGCCGTTCGAGGCCGGGCACTGGTGGCCGTCGGGTTCCATCGGCAACCCGCAGAGCTGACAGATCGGACGACCTTCCGCGATGACGGCGAGCGCATGCAGGACGAAGGACCTCGCTTGATCGCGACTCAAAAAGAAACGACTGTCGAACTCGGGCTCGGAGGGCTCCACCTCTTCGTCTTCGGATGTCTCGGTGACCGGGCCGACCGAGACGACGATGTTGTCGATCTCCTCCGCGTAGCCGATGCCGATGGCGCCGACCCGCCACTGGGGGTCGACCGGCGTCTCCAAAGCGAAGGCGGGATCGCGTTGCGGCAATAGCGACGTCACGGTGTCGTTCTCGTCGATCATCACCAACATCTCGCGGAGCCTCTCCGCCAACAGAGCTACCTGCTGCTTCTCGACGGAGTACGTGAGGGTGACGTCGCCGCGCGCCTGGATGAAGAACGAGCGCTCGCCGGGACGTCCCGTGTAGTCGGCGGTGAAGACGACGGGATTTAGATCCATCACTGATCCTTCGTCGGTGGGATCGCCATCGGCATGCCGTTCATCGACAAGATCAGGGGGCCGCGGTCGCTCACCGAGATCACCGATATCGACGCCGGCGCGATGACGATCCTTTGGAAGAGATCGATGTGAACGCCCAGATAGTGCGCGAGGACGAGCTTGATCACGTCGCCGTGCGACACGCAGCAGATCGTCTCGCCCCCGTGTTGTTCCACGAGTCGCTCGACCTCGGTTAGTGCCCGTGCCTGCACCTCCCGCAACGACTCGCCGTTCGGGAAGCGAGCGCCGCTCGGCCACCGCTGGACCTTCGACCACAACTTGGTACGCGCGAGCACCTTCAACGACCGGTCGGTCCAGTCGCCGTACCGAACCTCGCCCAGCCCTCTCGATACCTTCACCTTGAGTCCATGCCGTCGTGCGATCGCATCGGCGGTCTCCGTCGTGCGATCGATCGGACTCGAGTACACGGCTTTGAGAGGCACTTCCGCAAGGGCTTCGGCGACGCGGGCCGCTTGCTCACGACCTTGTTCGGTCAGAGGGATCCCTTCCAGCCATCCCGACAACTTCTTGCCGGTGTGTGCGGTGACGGCGTGTCGCACGAAGAAGAACGTGGTCAAGCGAGCGAGTCCTTGAGGCCTTCCATGGCCGTCGGGTTCTCCAGGGACGACAGATCGCCGGGGTCCTCGCCGAGGATCGTGGCGCGGATCGCTCGGCGCAGGATCTTCGCCGAGCGCGTCTTGGGAAGCTCCGTGACGAACTTGACCTGCGCCGGCGTGAAGGCCTTCCCGAGCTCCCGGGCCACTTCGGCCTTGATCTCTGCCGCCAGCTCGTCGGTGGGCTCGACGCCGGGGGCGAGGATGCAGAAGCACCAGACCGTCTCGCCCTTGACCTCGTGAGGCACTCCGACCGCGGCGCATTCCACGACGGCGGGATGCTCGACGGCCGCCGACTCGAACTCGGCCGGTCCTATCCGTTTGCCGGCGATGTTCAAGGTGTCGTCGCTGCGGCCGTGAAGGAACCAGAAACCCTCTTCGTCCACCGATGCCCAGTCCCCGTGGACCCATATGTTCGGCCACCGGGACCAGTAGGTCTCGAGATAGCGATCGGGGTTCCCCCAGAAACCGCGCGTCTGAGCGGGCCACGGTTTCGTGCAGACGAGCTCGCCGACCTCGCCCGGAGGACAAGGTTTCCCATCGGAGTCGAGGATGGCCATCGCCATCCCGAGCGACGGGGTGCCGAGCGAACAGCTCTTCGTCGGGATAACGGGGGCCTGTCCGAGGAAGCAGGCGCCCACCTCGGTGCCGCCGGACAGATTCATTATCGGTATGCGACCGCCGCCGACGACATCGGAGAACCACCTGTAAGGCTCGGGGTTCCACGGCTCGCCGGTCGAGCCGAGGATCCGCAACTTGCCGAGGTCGTGCTTACGAACCATCTCCTCGCCCGCCGGCATCAGAGCGCGTATCAAGGTCGGCGAGACCCCGAGGATCGTCACGCCGTGCCGTTCGCAGATGTCCCACAGGCGATCGGTGTCGGGATAGTTCGGGGCCCCCTCGTACATCAGAACGCAGGCCCCGTTCGCGTGACCGCCGACCATCTCGAGCGGTCCCATGATCCATCCCATGTCGGTCACCCAATAAAGGACTTCGCCCGGCCGCGCGTCGAGCTGGTAACAGACCTCCTCGGCGATCTTGACGAGGAAGCCTCCGTGCACGTGCACGCTCCCCTTTGGCTTGCCGGTGGTGCCGGACGTGTAGGCGATCATGTAGGGAGCTTCCGCATCGAGCTGCGCGGCGTCCAACTCGGTCGACCGAGATCCGAACGCGTCGCCCCACTCGACATCCTTCGCACCCATCGGGCAGTCGTCGTTGGGGAACCGGCGATAGACGAAAACGTGCTGGACCGAAGGTGACTCCGCGACGGCCTCGTCCGCGGTCGCTTTCATCGGGACCTTCGAACCGCGTCGGTAGAACGCATCCGCGGTCACGACTGCAACGGCGCCGGAATGTTTGAGGCGCGTGGCGATCGACGGCGCCCCGAACCCCGAGAAGATGGGGAGGTAGATCGCGCCGATCTTGGCGATCGCATACATCGCGGCGATGGCTTCCGGCACCATCGGCATGTAGACGGCAACGACGTCGCCTTCGTCGATCCCGTGTGCCAGCAATCCGTTCGCCACCCGGTTTACTTCGGCCGAAAGGTCGCGGTAGGTCAGGGTGCGGGTCGCGCCCTCTTCGCCCTCCCAGATGAGCGCGGGATCGCCCGCTCGGGTAGACGCCGCGTGACGATCGACGCAGTTGTAGGTGAGGTTGATCCGGCCCCCGAGAAACCACAGGGGCCATTGGGGGCCCTTGGAGGCGTCGAGGATCTTGTCGTACGGCGTGAAGAAGTCGATCCCGACGTCTTCGATCGCCGCCTGCCAGAACCATTCGATGTCGTCTTGCGAGCGTGCAACGAGGTCCCGATAGTCATCGATCCCGTGCTTGCGCATCAGGCGCGTGACGTTGGCGCGCTCGATGTATTCCGGTGTCGGTTCCCAGATGTGTTCCGCCATCACCCGAGGCTACCGTCGCTCTCCCCTTCTTTCTAAACATGCCCGTGATAATCCCGGGCATGTTTAGAAAGAACGAAAAAGGGGGCGGCCCTCGGGCCGCCCCCTTTCGTTTACGGCT
>DASSMG010000243.1:0-2230 GCA_035688995.1 Actinomycetota bacterium | reverse complement strand
CCGACCGCGGTGGTTCCCGTCTCCTCGCCTTCACGCCACGTGCGCCGGATCTCCTCGTCGATGCGCGGAGTGTCCTCAGCCATGTCCCCTCCCTTGTCGCCGGACCGTTGCCGTGAACCTACAGCGGGTGTCGTCAGGTGCCGACCGAAGCCCTCGCGCCGACCACGAGATCGTCGAGCATGCGACGCGAGATCGCGGCGATGTCCTCGACCGCGGCGTCGAACGTCTGCTGGTTGGCGCGCGACGGCTTACGGAACCCGCTGATCTTCCGCACGAATTGCAGAGCGGCCGCCTCGACCTCTTCGTCGGAGACGCGGCCCTCGGGAACCCGCAGGGTCTTGATGCTTCGACACATGGGAACCTCCTATCCGGTGTTCGGCGATCCTAGGACTTGCGAGGGGGCGGGAACATCACAACGCTCGGGCTCCGTCCAAGGTTCATGAAGCCGGCCTTGTCGGCCGTCATCGCAGCCACCCTGCTCGTTTCCTGCGGGGGCGGCATCGACGACGGCGCCGCCCCAGAGCCCACTCCGACGACCGATGCGACTCCCGCCAGTCCCGATCCCGGGACGGAATACGAGGCGACCGGTTTCGTCCTTCAAGCAGCACCGGACGCCGACCCGAAGCTGTGTCTCGGCGGCGTCATGGAGTCGTATCCGCCCCAGTGCGGAGACATCCCGATCGCGAACTGGGATTGGAACGACGTGCCGGGCGAAGAGCGCGCCTCGGGAGTCACATGGGGCGACTACACGCTGGTCGGCAACTTCGACGGTGACGTCTTCACGATGACTCGGCCGCCCAAGCGAGCGGTCCATCCGGAGCCACCGCCCGAAGAGCCGATCGAGACACCGTGCGACGCTCCACCGGGTGGGTGGCAGACGACCGATTCTTCGACGACTTCGGATCCGTCCTTCGAAGCGACGATGGCGGCGGCGCGGCGCGAGCCGGACTTCGCGGGGGCCTGGATCGAATATCTCGATCCCTATCGGCCGGACAGCGACTCCGATCCCCAGTACCCGATCATCACTGCCGCGTTCACCGGAGACCTCGATCGCCATGAGCGTGACCTGCGCGCCCTGTGGGACGGCCCGCTGTGCGTGTGGCACCACGACAGGTCGCTGCACGAACTCGAGCAGATCCAGCAAGACCTGACCGAGAACGCCGGGGACGATTTCGGGCTCGACGCCCTCTACTCGAACGCGTCGGAAACCGACAACATCGTCGAGCTGGGCGTGGTGTGGATCGATCGCGCAACCAAGAACGCGATCGACGATCGTTACGGACGCGGCATCGTGGAAGTGACGCCCGCGCTACGACCCGTCACGCGCTGAGCGAACCTTTGCGGGCGGTTGTCAGCCCGGCAGGCGCACGGAACCGTCGGGCTCGATCGTCCAACCGGGATTGTGTGCGACCTCCCACGGATGACCGTCGGGATCGATGAACACTCCCGAGTACCCGCCCCAGAAGGTCTCGGCCCCCGGCCGGCCGATCGTGCCGCCGGCCGCCTCGGCCTCCGCCAGCACCGTGTCGACCTCGGCAGGTGAACGAACGTTGTGAGCGAGCGTGACGCCGCCCCAACCACCTTCGTCGGTCACGCAGGAGTCCTCGGCGAGTTGCTCGCGTCCCCACAGCGCAAGAACGACACCCCCGGCCTGGAAGAACACGACGTCGGCTTCATCGCCGGAACGCACCCACCCCAGCGCTTCGTAGAACTCTCTCGCACGCGCGAGATCGGTTACCCCGAGCGTCACGAGACTCACGCGTTGCTCCATGAGCGCAGTCTGTCACTTCCATCCGGGCGGCGACCGAAGCCTTCAAGCGATGGCATCCTGCCGGGCATGACGAAACCCCAGATCCTGGCGTGGGCCGCGGTCGCGGCGCTTGCGGTGATCCTGGGTGTCGCGAGTCTTCTGGCGCCCGCGCATCTTCCCGTCAAGCCACTGTGGCATGTGGGCGGATTCGCCGCGCTCAGCGCGATGACCGTGACCGCTTCGCTGGCGTCGTCGGACGGGGACGGCCGGACGAGAGCGGCTCTGATAGCCCTTGCGATGGTGTGCTTTCTGGCCCTCGGCTTCGAGGTCGCGCAGGCCTACGAGTACGGCGGCGAGCTCGAGCTGGGCGACATGGGGACGAACCTCCTCGGCTGCCTGCTGGGCGGGCCGATCGTCATGAGGGCCAGGTCGGGAGGAAACGCCCGTCCGGCGGCGAATCGACCCTCATAGCTTGCCCTG
>DASSMG010000242.1:0-7346 GCA_035688995.1 Actinomycetota bacterium | reverse complement strand
CCCACCGGTCATCACGTCATCCGCTTGTCGTATGAAGACCCGACCGTGATACCGAGCCAGATCGTTTCGAGCGTCGCAGTCCTGGCGTTGTTGGCCGGGGCATTCATCGCGGCGAGGAGGCAACGTGTACCGGAGTAGCGTCCGCCGCCGCGAGGTGAGGAGGCGGTACCGCCGGCGCCATCTCGGCCGGATCGCGATCGGGACGCTCGTCGTGCTGGCGATCGCCGGCGGTGCCTACTGGTTCTTCGCCGTCCGCGAACCGTCGCACCCGGTTACGACGCTGCCGACGTTCGTCTCCGACGGGACGCAACTGTTCGACAAGGAGAGGCCCGACCAGGCCGCGCTCCTCGATCAGGCGCGCGCCAAGATCAAGCACGTCGTCTTCATCGTGAAGGAGAACCGGACCTTCGACCACATGTTCGGTCGCTTCCCCGGAGCCGACGGTGTGACGTACGGGTACACGTGCGACGGCCAACGCATCCCTCTGCGTCACGCCGGACTGACGACGTACGGAGCGGACCACTCCTTCGCAGCGGGGATCATCGCGGTGAACGGGGGCCGGATGAACTGCTTCGACACCCTGCGCGACGGTCAACCGCTGCGGTCCTACGTTCAGTACCGGCAACACGACATCCCCAACTACTGGCGCTACGCCGAGAACTTCACGCTGGCGGATCGCTTCTTCAGCTCGGTCTACGGCCCCACCGGGATCGAGCACATGTGGGTGATCGCGGCGCAGTCGGATCGGTTCGTCGACCACGAACGGCCGGGGCAGTTCGGCACCGGTGAGTCCCGCGAGTTCTGCGAGGACGACGAAGAGCAAGCGTGGTCGTTCCGCGACCTGACGCAACCGGAGACCGACGACGCCTACCGCTTGGAAGAGAACGCGGACGTCAAGCAGCTAGTTCGCAAGTACTGGGAGGAGCGCTGGCCCTGCACCGACATCCCGACCCTCCCCGACCGGTTGACCGACGCAGGCGTCTCGTGGAAGTACTACGACGGGGGCAACCCCTACGTGCAAGTCATGCGCATGATCAAACACATCCGTTACGGAGACGAGTGGGACAACGTCGTTGCAGGGGATCGATTCACGAACGATGCGCGCGACGGTTCGCTCCCCGCGGTGTCGTGGGTGATCCCGCCGTACCTCCAATCGGACCATCCGGCCGGACGCGAGGCCTATTCGATCTGCAACGGTGAGAACTGGACCGTCGAGACGATCAACTCGATCATGAAGAGCCCCGATTGGGACAGCACCGCGATCGTGCTCACGTGGGACGACTTCGGTGGCTTCTACGACCACGTTCCTCCGCCGCACGTCGATCTCTACGGGCTCGGCCCCCGGGTGCCGGCCCTCGTGATCTCACCGTGGTCGCGTCCCGGGTTCGTCGATTCGCACCCGTACGAGTTCTCCTCGGTCCTCCGCACGATCGAAGACCTCTTCGATCTCGAACCGCTCGCCGCGCGCGATACGAGGGCGACCAACATGCTCGACTCGTTCGACTTCGGTCAGGACCCGAACCCGCCGTTGGTGCTCAAGACGCGCGATTGCACTAAGACGTGAACCGCTTCGCGGTCGTTATCGCTGCGGCACTCGTCGTGGTGGTCGTAGCACTCGTCGCTCTCAACCGTGAGGCTCACACCTTCGATCCCGGCTCGGCTCCGACTCTCGACGACATGGGCGACCGCGTGGGGGCCGAGGTCATGCAACTCGTCTACGACGGCAACGTCCCGGACCGGACGGGCGAGATCCTCCTCGTCGGCAAGCCGGACCACTACCTCGGCCCCGACGTGGACCTCACGCAGTACGGAACCGCCACTCCCGTCACGTTCACGTCGCATCCGAATCCGTGGTCGTACCTCGCCCGCGTTCCTCTCGTGGTGGTTCCGGCTCGGGGCACGAACCCGTGCGGCTCGGGGTGCCACCGCAGCGACCACGTCGATCTGACCGCGCTGGCGCCGACCTACGCACGCCTGATGCACACGCCTTTCTCGGCGGACGGCAGTCCCCTCCCGGGCCTCGATTACGACGGCACGGCCCCCAAGCTGATCTTCACGATCGTGATCGACGGCGGCGGGTGGAACGTCCTCCAGCGGTTCCCCGACGCGTGGCCGAACATCCGCGCCCTGATGGACCGCGGCATCGTCTACGACAACGCCTTGAACGGCTCTTTCCCCGCCCAGACCGGCTCGATCCACGGGAACATCGGCACCGGTGATTACCCGCGCACGCACGGCGTCGCGTACAACTACTGGTTCGAGGACGCCGATCCGCAGTACCTGCGAGTTCCGACGATCGGCGACGTGTGGGACCAGCGCAACGACAACCGCGCGATCGTCGGGACGATCTCGGTCCTCTCCAACCACCTCGCGATGATCGGTCACGGCGCGCAGATGGCGGGCGGCGACCACGACGTCGGTGTGATCTGGGACGACGAGAACCAGCGCTGGTTCACGAACACCGACTACTACTCGATCCCCAAGTACATGACGAAAACGCACCGGGCAAGGCTCGAGCGATACGAGGCTCAGAACGACGACCGCGACGGTCTCCACGACGGAACCTGGTTCGGGAACGCGCCGGAGAGCCTGACCGAGGGCCTCAAGAGATCGTCGGCTCCGTCCTTCGAGCACTACGAGGGCGACGACATCGTCCGTTACATACGCTCGCACCCACTCGGCCGCGACGACATCACGGATCTCTTCTACGTGCAGTTCAAGAGCCCGGACCAAGCCGGCCATATCTGGAACATGGACTATCCGGAGATCGGCGACGTGTTGAAGGAAGCCGACAACCAGATCGGTCGCATCGTGGCGACGCTGGACGACGTCGTGGGGGCCGAGAACTACGTTCTCGCTCTAACCGCCGACCACGGGCAGCAGCCGCTCGCCGAAGGCAGCGGTGGGTGGATGATCAACTCGAAGGAGGTCGAGCGCGACGTCGAGCGGGAATTCGACGTCGAAGCCCGAGTGCGCTCCCACCAGCTCAACATCACGTCCCTCAACGGAGCCAGCATCGAGGACATCGCGCGCTACCTCGGCTCGTACACGCTCGGCGAGAACATCCCCGACTCGATCCCCGGTGCAGACAGGGTCCCGGAGGCCCGGCGCAACGAGACGTTGTTCGCCGGCGCGTTCCCGACCGGGTGGCTCGCCGACCTCACGCCGGAGCAACTTTCGGACTTCGGCGACAGTTCCTATCCCGAAGGGTCGTTGTTCCTCGACGGGAAGTAGCCCGCTCCGCCACCGGAGACGTAACGCGCGTCAGCGGATGTAAGGGTCCTCGGGCTCCTCGATCGAGCGGATCGACTCCGGCACCAGCACGTAGTCCCCGTCGACGTCTTGGAGGTGCCCCTCGATCGTCAGCCACCGGTCGTCGGGATAGCTCTTGTCGTCGCGAGGGGCGATCGTGACCGAATGCGGGACCGCGTCGGCCGCACAGCAGTAGATCGAGAAGCGGGTCAGCGCGAAGTTCCCCGCCGCCAGTCCCGCCGGATGAGTGACGAAGCCGGTCAGCTCCACCGGATACCCGTCGGTGATCCCCACGGTGGCCGCGTACTTGGAAGACTCCGAGGCGTATTCGATCTCGGCGAACGACACCTTCTCGCCGGGACCCAGGGCCGCGGGTTGGAACGTCCCGGCCGTTATGGGGACTCCGCTGAGCTTGTGCGAGGCCGCCAGGGCGCCGAGGGAAGGCCGCGGCACGGCGAAGACGATCACGACGGGGAGAAGCATCGCCAGGGCCCCGATCAGATCGACCCCGCCGCCGGTCCTGCGCCCCGTGATCGCGATGAGAAGAGTCGCGGCGGCCGCGGCGACGGCCCCGAAGACGACCACCCAGTACGTACGGGGGCCGATGTAGCGGTAGATCTCGCCGCTAGCGACGAGCCAGACGAAGAACCCGGCCCACACCGCCAGCACGACCGCCTTGATCGAGCTCGGCCCTCTCACCGCAGCAGCGCCTCGAACACGAGGGATCCGGCGAGCGTCACGGGGATCGCCACTGCGACGAGCCTGATCACGAAGCGGTTACGGAACGCCGCGCTGTAGAGGAAGGTCAGCTTGAAATCCAACACCGGTCCGAACACGAGGAACGCCAGTTGTGACCCGATCGGGAACTGCGTGAAGGAAACGGCAACGAATGCGTCGGCCTCGGAGCACAACGACGCGACGTAGGCGACCGCCATCAGCCCCAGAGACCCGATGACGGGGGTGCGGGCGACTCCGGCGATGAACGATTGCGGAAGAACCGTTTGGATCGCCGCCGCGAGCGCGGCACCGATGACGAGGAACTTCCCCATGAAGAGGAAGTCGCCCCCGAGATGTTCCGCGAAGGCTCCCAGCTTCGACCCGTGATCGTGAGTCACTTCTTCGTCGTCGGCGCGCTTCCGGAGCAGAGCCTGTGCGCCGTCGGTCCCGATGGCCCATCCCGCCGCGATCGCGAGAACCAGTCCCACGAGTCCCCGACCGAGCACCATCTGCCACGCGAGACCCCGCGACGAGTACGCAACCCAGGTCGAGGCGAGCACGATCGGGTTGAAGATCGGGGAGGCAAGCATGAACGCAACGCCGGCCGAAGGATCCAATCCGCGTCTGATCAAACGACGTGCGACCGGTACCGACCCGCACTCGCACACCGGGAAGGCGAACCCACCGAGCGCGGCGATGGGCAGCTGCAGGCCGACCGGCAACCGCCCCAGACGCTGGAACGCCGCGTCCGGAACGAACACCTCGATCACGGCCGATACGAGCGCGCCGAGGAGCACGAACGGCAACGCCTCGACGACGATGGCGGTGAAGATCAGCGTGAACGTCTGCGTTACCGCGGCGTCGCCCGCGGAGGTGAGCCGAACCGCTAGGACGGCGGCGATCCCCACGAGCAGAACGACGAGCACCGTTCTGTTCGAAGTGGGGCGAGCGGGGGCTTCGGCTACGGCCACGAACGTCAACCTAACCGTGTAGGTCGGCGGGAGGCTCCAACGCGCCGAAGCGGCAACGCATGACTTCGTCCATCGCCGCTTCCGGCCACGCCGCTGCGAACACCTGCTCGCGCGCCCGTTCTTCGTAGCCGGCGGGGAGATCGGCGTCGGTCCAGTTGTCCGCGACCGTGTAGGAGTTCACGAAGCGCGCCACGTCCGTCGCGGACACGCCCAGATCGGCCATCTCGTCGTGGTCCAGGAACAAGCCGACGCCGACGTTCCCGTCGATCAAGCTCTGTCCCTCGGGAACCTCGAAGTGCTTGTCGACGTCCGCCGCGAGCTGCCCGATGAGGATCGGCCACGCTCCGGTCTGCTCCGGCGGCGGCGTGTGCCCGTGATCGGCGGTGAGGATGAGTGCGTAGTCACCCACCGCGTCGTCGAGGTAACCGACGATCCGTCGCAGGCCCCCGTCCATCGCGGCGATCACGTCACCCATCTCGGGAGAGTCCATCAGGTAGTGATGCCCAACCGTGTCGGCCATCTTGAAGTTGACGAAGAAGAGGTCGGGCGTCGCATCGCGTCCGTAATCCTCACCGCGCAGCATCTGGATCACCGCGTCGGTTTCGTCGTCCGCCCACGCCGGGTTGTCCGGGAAGCCCGGCGTCAGGACGGGATGGGTCCTCCAGCGATCGTCGACCCGTCCGTCGGCACGGTCGATTCGCTGCGCGTATTCGGGGAGCCGCGACCAGGTGTTGTCCTCGAGCGAACCGGGCAGTGAGTAATCGGGGGCCGTGGTGAACTGCGACCGGTCTCTATCGGTCACGACCTCGTGACGGAACAGCGCGACCTGATCGTGATCGGCCCCCGGTGTCGCGGCACCGTGTCCGATCATCCCGAGATGCCACGTCCGCCATCCCACGAGGCCCACCTTGGAGCCTTGTCCGAATGCGGAATCGACATCGTCTCCGTACGTGGACGCTCGCAAAAGTCCCGGATCGCCATCGTGGAACGCGTCGGTGACGGCTCCGTTCTCGTCGCGGTAGTAGATCCCCGCCACGCCGTGGTCGCGGGGGTAGTACCCGGTTCCGAGGGTCGAGTGCGTCGCGGGCGTGATCGTCGGTGACGAACCGGTCGACGCGTCGGTGTAGGAGACCCCGTCGCGCTCGAGCGACGCGAGGAACGGCCACCGGCCGCGCCACCGGTCCAGGACGTTCGCGCCGGCCCCGTCCCACACGACGGTGACGACCAGTTTCGGAGCCGGAGCCCCGGGCTCGATCGCCTCGGTCAGCGGCGTTCCATCGCGAGCCTCGAAGTCGAGGTGGAGAAGCTCCCCCACCGTCGGGTAGACGTCCACGAGATCCACCGGACGGTCCACGGCCCCGGTGGCCGGCACGTGGGAGCCGTAGACGACGAGAGGAACCGTCGTGAGGTAGTCCCACGGGCCGGAGTGATTCACGAGGTCGAAGGCGCCGGTGTAGTTCGGATACTGCGGCACCATCACGATGTCGGGCGACCGTCCCGCCACGGACCCCCGCCACACCCGTAGCAGCTGCACCTCCGGCAGATCGCAAGCGCGGGAGACGGGATCGTTGGTCGGATAGGTCCGATCGGCGACGTCCAATCGACCCGCAACCGAGTCGGGGCGCGACGAGTTCGTGACGATCACGACGGCAACGATCACTGCGACGAGCGCAACGGCGACCGCCGCGAGCGCCCGCCGTCTCGACCTAGCGGTTCGAGACTTCGTAGCCCATCGCTTCCATCGTGGGTCGGATCAGCTCGGCGATCGCTTCGATCTCTTTCGGATTCTCACGACGCCACTTGCCGCGTTCGGGCGGCGTAACGGCGTTGATCGGAGTCGTGGCGACGGCCGCAGCGCGCTGCCGCACCGCGTCGTCGTAAGGAAGGTCGCAGAACTCGAGCAGGCGGCCGATCTCGTCGACGGGTTTCTCGACGAGATCCTCGTAGCGGATTTCTGTCCATCGCGACGACTCGATCCCGTCCCGCGCGCTCAGTACGTGCTCGTTAGAGGCGATCCACTGATGCGCGCAAACGACCTCGAGAGGGCCCTTCGTGTCGTCGCGCCATCCCGGATAGAGCACGAACTTCCACCAGACGGGATCGACACCGGGGATCGCGTGCCGCTCCGGTAGCCGGTAGGTGCGGTAATGAGGTGAACGCCATGCGTTGATCAGGGAATTGACGTTGTCGCGGCCGTCGCGCTGCAGGTAGATGTAGAGGGCATCGGGGAAGACCGCGTCGATGAACGGAACGCGCAGAACGTTACGGGGGGTCTTGTCGATCAAGCGCTTCCGGTTGCCGGTCACCAGGTAGAAGCTGCGACGGATGCGGCGCGCCGCGTCGTCGGTCAGGTCGGCCGCACCGAGCACGTTCGACTCCCACCCTCGCGTCATCGGGTGGTAATCG
>DASSMG010000241.1:0-4625 GCA_035688995.1 Actinomycetota bacterium | reverse complement strand
GCGTCGCCGGACGGATCCGTGATCTGCACGGTCTCCGGGACGGTGGGAGCGGGCGGAGCCGGCTCGTCCTGAGCGTGTGCCGCCGGCGCGAGCGCCCCGAACAGAAGAGTCGCGAGCGCGACCCCGAAGAATCTCCTGAGCATCGTCTTCCCCCTGGAGTTGTGCTTGAGAACAACCTTCCGGGGGAGTTCTTCGGAGCCGGGGTGTCGCTTCCCTGCCGGCAAATGGCAGCTTTACGGCGTAAGGCGCGGCCGGAAGCGGGAGGCCCCCGGGGCGGGAGGGGGCACCGGGGGGCCGGGCCGGGACCGCGCGCTCGGGTCGGCTCCGGGCCACTCCGGCTCCGAGCAGCCTCGAACCCGGTTTCGCGCGTGCCGGCGCGCCCCAGACGGTTGCTCAGTTACGAAAGTTTGCTATTTGCGCAGGGGGGCTGCTGCTCCTGCGGCGGGTGGGGACGACTTGTCGTAGAGGTCGGCGATCACGTCGGCGTAGATCTCGTTGATCTGCTTGCGCTTGACCTTCATGGTCGGCGTGATCTCGTTCTCCTCCTGGAGGAAGTCCCGCTCGAGGACCCGGAACTTCTTGATGCCCTCGACCTTGGCGAGCCCCTTGTTGACCTCGTTGACCGCGCCCTCGATCTCCTTGAGCGTCCGCTCGTGATGCGAGACGGCGGCGAGGTCGCCCTCGATCCCCTGCTCCTTGGCCCAGCCCGGGACCTTCTCCTCGTCGAGGGTCACGAGCGCCGACAGGAACGGCTTGCGGTCGCCGATCACGACGACCTGGCTGATAAGCGACGACTTCATCTTGAGCCGGTTCTCGATCTCCTGCGGCGCGATGTTCTTGCCGCCGGCCGTGATGATGAGGTCCTTCTTGCGGTCGGTGATCTTGAGGTAGTTGTGCTCGTCGAGCTCGCCGACGTCACCGGAGTGAAGCCATCCGTCGTCGTCGACGGTCTCCTTCGTGGCACCGTCGTCCTTGTAGTAACCGGCCATCACGTTGCCGCCGCGCACGAGGATCTCGCCGTCCTCGGCGAGCTTGACCTCGAGCCCGGTGAGCGGCTTGCCGACCGTGCCGATCTTCACCGCGTCGGGTGGGTTCCACGACGTCGGGCCGTTGTCTTCGGACTGGCCGTAGCCCTCGGTGATCTTGATGCCGATCGAGTGGAAGAACCAGATGAGCTCGGGAGACAGAGGCGCGGCCGCCGACAGCGGCAGCGTGCACTCGTCGAGGCCGAACGCGGCCCGGATCTTGCTAAGCGCGAGCTTGTCGAGCACGCGGTGCTGCAGCTTGAGACCGATCGGGATCTGCGCGTCGGCCATGGTGCCGCCGCGCGCGACCGCAGCTTGCTCGAGTTCCGTGACCTTGCGTCCCACCTCGATCGCCTTGCGCGCGATCTGCTTCTTGCGCTCGTCACCCTTCGTCTTCGCCGGCTGCGCGGCCATCTCCATGAACTTCGCGTGGAACTTCTCCCACACGCGCGGCACTGCGAAGAAGTACGTCGGCTTGCACGCCTGGAGGTCGGCCGGCAACGTCTCGAGCGATTCGGCGAACCACGTCGTCGTGCCGTAATAGATCTGGAGCAGGTGGCTGATCATGCGCTCGGCGATGTGGCTGAGCGGCAGGTAACTCAGCGCACGCGCGTCGTAGGTCCCGTCCGGCAGCTTCATCTCGTAGTTGCCGATCGGGATCTGCTGCTCAGTGTGCGTCGCGGTCCACCAGATGTTCGCGTGCGTAAGCATCACGCCCTTCGGTGGGCCCGTCGTTCCGGACGTGTAGACGAACGTCGCGAGGTCTTCGGGCTTCACGCTCTTGCGAGCTTCGTCCACCTGCGCGTCGTCGATGCCGGAGCCCGACGCGAGGAAGTCCGTCCACGTGATGGCGAAGTCCGGATCCGCGCCGTTGGTTTCATTCGTCAAGACGACGACCTTCTGGAGTTGCGGGAGCTCGCCGCGCATCTTGAGGATCTTCTCGAGTTGGTCGGTGGTATCGACGAACGCGACCTTCGACTCCGAGTGCTCGACGATGTAGGCGACCTGCTCGGGTGAGTTGGACGTGTAGATCGCCGCGGTGGCACCGCCGAGGGTCATCGCGGCAACGTCGGCAACGTGCCAGCCCGGACGGTTGTTGGCGAGGATCGCGACCTTGTCGCCGTGGCCGAATCCGAGCGACAGAAGACCTTTCGCAGCCTGGGTGACCTGCTTGCCGTACTCGGCCCACGTGATGTCACGCCAGATGCCGCTCTGCTTGTAACGCAGTGCGACCTTCGTGGGGCTGTTGCGAACGCGCTCCTGGAAGCGCTCGATGATCGTCTCGGCCACGGGAGTCCCCCTTGAACGCGAACGGTGAGGAAGCGAGAACCTCAGTCTAGGGGGTCGTCGTGGTTCGGTCCGAGGCGAGCGCGTTCTCGATCCGTTCGGGGATCGGCGGGTGCGAGAACAGCGCCCACACCGCCACGCGCGGGGGTCGGAGATCGGCGTAATTGGCGAACGCCAGGCGCCGGAAGACGCGCACCGCAGTGTCGGGGTCGTGAGTCAGGGTGATGGCGGTCGTGTCGGCCTGGCGCTCGAACGCTCGCGAGACCGAATTCTGCAACGGCAGGGACAGCAGCCCGGCGGCGCCGACCAGCAGCGCCACCAGCGGCAGCGCGCGGACGTCGTGGATCCCGGCGGCGCCCCCCCACGCCCACAGGCCCGGCCGGGTCGCCAGCCAGCGCAGGGCGACGAAACCCACCAGCAGCCCCAGCGCGGCGACCGCGATCCCTTTCCAGATGTGGTCGTGCACCTCGTGGCCGAGCTCGTGCGCCGCCACGTAAGCGGTCTCGCGGTCGTCGCCCGCATCGATCAGCGTGTCGTAGAGCACCATCCGTTTCGATGCTCCGATCCCGGTGACGTAGGCGTTCTCGGCGGTCGAACGCTTGCTCGCGTCGGCTACCAGCACGTCGTCGAGGTCGACGCCGGCGTCGTGGGCGAGTGCCACGACGCGCTCCTTGAGGGGTCCGTCGGGTAGCGGGGTGAACCGGTTGAACAGCGGCGCAATCACGATCGGCGCGAGGAACGTCAGCACGACGGTCAGCAGGGTGAAGACCACCCACCCGATCGCCCACCACGCCCGCGGGAAACCCCGCACGACGGCTAGGAACGCGATCGCGGCGATCGCGGACATCACCAAACCGACACCCAGTCCGCGGACCTGGTCGAGGAGCCACGCACCGGTCGACTGGTTCGCCAGCCGCCACGCGTGGTCGATCGAGAAACGCACATATCCGAGGGGCAGCACGACCAGAGTCAGCAGCACGCTGAGGGTGAGCGCCACGACGATCCCCTGGGTCGGCCAGCCGCCGCGCCACGATTCCGTCGCGGCTACGAGCCGGGGAACGAACGCGCGCGCGGCGGCAACGAGGGCAACGGTCTCGACGACCAGCACGAGCAGATACGAGAGGTAGGCGGGGCCCCGGTAGGCGCCGTTGCGAGCGATCTCGGCATCGGTGAAGCGGGCCCCCAGCGACGGGTCGGTCGCGTCGGGCGGCGGCTTGGCGAGCCGGATCGCCTCCGGGGTGCGCGACACGACCGCGAGCAGGACGGCGGCGGCGATCGACACCAGCGCCACAACCAGGATCGCTCGCGCCACGCTCATGGCCACGCAGGATAGGGCGCGGCGAGCGTTACCCCGCCTCGGCGCGACCGGTCCCGGGCTCACCCGGTACCTCGTCCCGTTCCTCTCGCGGTCGGAAACGCAGTACCGGGATCAGCCCCGCTCCGCTCAGGGCATCGAGCGACGGATCGAGCTCCTCGTCGATCTCGACCACCCCGTCGGGCGGGTGGAGCAGGGCGGTGACCAGGCAATCGTCACAGTGCTGTGTCTCGAACTGAGCGCAGTCGTGGCAGTCGATCCGCATCTGGGGCCTCCTCACTAGGCGGTGGTGCCACGCTAGCGAGGGGGTGTGACAAAAAACCTTTCTTCACGATTTGCGGTGGGAATCCGCCTGAAAGGCGGAGAGCCTCCCTAGCTTCGTCGGTGACGAACCGAGACGAAGGGAGGCTCCCTTGGTCCAAGCTATCAACGTCCCGTTGGAGCTGAAGGGCTTTGAAGTCATCGCGAGCGAGCTCGTCGATGGCGTGATTGAAGTCGAGGTGCGATCGACGAGACCGCCGGCGTGCCATCACTGTGGATCGATCGATGTCGTCGGCCACGGTCGCAACCTGAGGCTGATCAGGGACCGCGCCTGCGGCTACCCGACCGTGCTGCGCTGGTTGCAACGGCGCCATCTCTGTCGCGACTGCGGCCGCACGTGCCGGGAACGCCATCCCGCGTTGGCGGCGGGGAGATCTGTGACCGAGCGCCTCCACCGAAGGCTCTTCGAGCGGGCCTGCCGCGAACCGTTCACCGACGTCGCCGCCTCCGAGGGCGTGTCCTTCTACCGCGTGGTCGAGGCTTTCGATGCTCATGCCTCGGCGCCTCGATCCGTCGACATCGCCCCCCGGGTCGTGTCGCTTGACGAGAGCGCGTTCAAGAAGCGGCACAGCTATCACACGGTGTTGTCGGATCCCGAGCGGGGCGTGATCCTGGACGCGGTTCCGGGACGTCACAAAGGAGCAGCCGTGGGGGCGTTGTTGCGCCTCGACGACCAC
>DASSMG010000240.1:0-4332 GCA_035688995.1 Actinomycetota bacterium | reverse complement strand
ATGTCGCAGAAACGAACGGTTCCCGTTATCCAGGGAAGAGGCTCACCCCCAACGCGTCGAGCGAGCAGGGCATCGAGTGGCCCGCGCCCCGCCGTGGATGCTTCGACCAGGGCGTCGGCTTCCACGTCGGGTGCGAGTACCCCCGGCCGCCCCCAGTGCATCGACGATCCGTTGCCGCTCCAGCCGATCCCCCTCGTCCGAGCCCGTCGAACGAGATTGTCGCGTCGTCTCGAGCCCGTTACGACCGATCGTCTGCCCGGCCGTCGGGTCTCATGGCATCCTGCCGGGATGACCGCGCAGGATCCGAAAACGCAGCTCCATCGGTACCTGCAGACCGCGCGCGAGGTCCTGCTGTGGAAGCTCGAGGGACTGTCGGAATACGACGTCCGGAGACCGATGACCGCGACCGGCACGAACCTGCTGGGTATCGTCAAGCACGTTGCGATCGTCGAAGCCGGCTACTTCGGTGTCTGTTTCGAACGCCCTTTCCCTGAGCCGGTTCTATGGGAAGCCGAAGACGAGGACAACTCCGATATGTGGGCCCGAGCCGACGAGTCGCGCGAGCAGATCGTCGACCTCTATCGCGCGGTCTGGGCTCATTCCGACGCGACGATCTCGGCGTTACCGTTGGATGCTCACGGCCGCGTGCCGTGGTGGCCCGAAGAACGTGCCGATGTGACGTTGCACCTGATACTCATCCACATGATCGCCGAGGCCAATCGACATGCCGGTCATGCCGACATCCTTCGGGAAGAGATCGACGGAGCGGTCGGCCACCGGCCCGAGGTCGACAACATGGCGCCGGGCGACCAAGAGTGGTGGTCGAGCTACCGGCAACGTCTCGAAGACGTGGCGCGGCACTTCTTAGACGAGGGGCCGGCTACCTCGGGCTAGGTTCCGCTTGATGGGAGCCGCGACTGCACTCGGCGCGATGGGGACCGTCATCGGTCTCGTTCGTGCCCTGCCTCAACTGGTGCGATTGTTCGTTACGCGCGACGCGCACGGTGTCTCTCTTGATACCGCGGCCACGAGCAGCGTCGTGAGCTACGGGTGGGCCACTTACGGCGTGCTGACGCACCAACTTCCCGTGGCACTCGCGACCGGATCGTCCGGGACCGTCTTCGCCCTGGTGACCATCTTCGCCCTGCGATACGGACGGCGACCGGCGGAGCTCCGGGCCGCGCCGGTGTGGCTGGTCGTGCTCGGTCTCGGAGTTGGGTTCGCGGGCTCGGATGGGCTCGGGGTCCTACTTCCGATCAGCGTTCTGGTCGCCAATATCCCGCAACTCGTTGTGGCATTCCGCGAGAAGGACCTCACGGGCTTGTCCGCGACGACCTGGATGCTCTCCGTTTCCGACGGAGCGGTGTGGCTCGCGTACGCTCTGGTCACGGGAGACCGCGCGATCCTCGTTTTCGGGATCCTGCAAGTCACGACGAGCGCGGCCATCGTCATCAGACGAGGGGTCTGGAGTCGCGGGCGCTCTCCGGAACCAGTGTCGACCGGAACCGCGGGCCGGTAACGAAGACCTAGGCGCTTTGCGCTTTCACTTGTTGGAACGCGGCGACGAACTCGTCGACCTTCTCGAGCTTGGCGCACTCGACCTCGGCGGTGGAGCCGTCCACGAAGCCGAACACGACCCCGTTCGAGATCTTTCGCTTGTCGAGCTGAACCGACGCGATGTCGTTCAACGAGAACTCGCTCGTCATCTGCTTGGGCTTGCCCATGGCGGTGTAGTTGAACGTGACGACGCGTTGTGGCGTGAGTCCGACGGCGAATCGCCCGGTAGGCCATGTGGACGCCATCGATCCAGGCGCCAGACCGGCGTTCGCCTTGGATGCGCCGCGGGTTGCGATCGCGGCCCCCACGAGACCCCCCACGGCCATGCCAGTAGTTGATCCACGCGGCTGGGTCCGGATGGCGGCGACGACGTTCTCGCCCGGCTGGAGCACTCCCTCGGCCGCCTTCTGCATCTTCTCCGCGTAGTTGCCCACTGGGGCCTCCTCAAGGATGGTCGACGATCCGTCTTTCTTAGGGGCGGCATCCCGCCGTGTCAACGGGGTTGGTTCGCTCGGCGTGTTTGTCGGGTGGCGATGTTTCGAGGGGACGCCGTCGGGCAACGAATCAGATATGGACAAGGCGGCCATCTATCGAGCCGCGCGGGAGCGCATCCTCGCTCTCGTCCGGCAGGGACCGACCGACGTGGAGGTCCCGACGACCCCCGGTTGGACGGTCAAGGATCTGGTCGCTCATCTCGCTGCCTTCTTAACGGTCTACCGCGCCCAGGGTAGGGAGGGCTTCGGTCCCGGCTGGGGCGATCGCGAGGTCGCAGCTCGCCGCGATATGTCGCTGGAAGAGGCCATCGCGGAATGGGACGAGGGTCTGAGCGACCTCGGTGATCTGTTCGATTCCCCTCTGGGGACCGTTGCGGTCGCCGACGTCCTCGCCCACGAGCAGGACATCCGCACGGCGATCGACCGTCCCGGAGCAAGCGACGACCCGGGGATCCCGCCGTCGGTCGAGATGGCGCTGGCCTTCCTGACGAACAAGCCCGACGTGGCCGACCTACCGTCGATCCGGGTAGTGACGGAAGACGTCGACCGCACGATCGGCGACGGACCTCCTGTCGCCACGCTGCGAACCACTACCTTCGAGTTGTTCCGCGTGCTGCACGGCCGCCGCACGGTCGAGCAGGTCAGAGACATGGACTGGGACGGAGACCCCGGAGGATGGGCCGAGTCACTGTTCATCTTCGGGCCGACCGAACGCGTGGTGGAGGAAGCCGCCGCTTCCTGAACGTGTCCGCCAACCCGATAGACGACTACCTGGCCACGATCCCCGACGACATGCGCGCCGCGCTGAGCAAGGTCAGAGCCACGGTCGCGAAGGCCGCTCCCGGCGCCACCGAAGCGATCAGCTACGGGATGCCGGCGTTCAAGTACGGGGGACGCGGGCTGGTTGCGTTCGCCGCCTTCAAGAACCACTGCAGCTTCTTCCCGATGAGTGGCCGAGTCCTCGACCAACTGGGTGACGACCTTCAGAGATTCCGAACGTCGAAGGGCACCCTCCAGTTCACCCCCGCGGAACCGCTGCCTCCCGCGCTGATCCGGGCCATAGTCCGGGCCCGGATCGCAGAGATCGACGCCCGCCCCCGGCGTTAACCCCCCCGCACCTCGCTTGACAAGTGCTCCGCGCCCTGGTATCTAACTAGAAGGTTATATAACTAAAGAGTTAAAGACTGCGAGTAAGGACTGTGAGGAGATCGGTGGCTACCGCAGGGGTCTTAGACCGAAGGTTCTCGGCACTGGCCGATCCCACCCGCCGTGCGATCGTCGCCCGGCTCGCCCGGGGCGAGGCCACGGTGGGCGAGCTGGCGGCCCCCTTCGCCATGTCGCAACCGGCCGTCAGCAAGCACCTGAAGGTCCTCGAGCGGGCGGGCCTGATCGTGCGGGGGCGCGACGCGCAGAAGAGGCCGTGCCGGCTGCGCCCGGAGGCCATCAAGGACGTCGCCGACTGGATCGAGGACTACCGCCGGTTCTGGGAGGAGACCTACGACCGCTTGGACGAGTACCTGGACGAGCTGAAAGGAAAGGAAGGTGGAGATGACCGCAGCAACGAGTCGTGACATCAAGGTAACGACACCCTCGGACCGTGAGATCACCGTGACGAGGGAGTTCGACGCACCGCGAGACCTCGTGTTCCTCGCGCACAGTTCGGCGGAGCACATGTCGAAGTGGTGGGGGCCGCGGCGTTACGACATCGCGGTATGCGAGGTCGACTTCCGGGTTGGGGGGAAATGGCGCATCGTGCATCGCGGCGACGATGGACAGGAGTTCGGGTTCCGCGGCGAGTACAAGGAGATCCGCCCCCCGGAGAAGATCGTCTGGACCTTCGAGTTCGAGGGCTACCCCGGGCACATCTCGCTCGAAACGCTCTCGCTCGAGGAGCGCGACGGCAAGACGATCCTGACGGCCAACGCGGTCTACGAGACTGTCGAGGATCGCAACGCGACCTTGCAGTCGGGGATGGAAGAAGGCGCGAACGAAACGATGCAGCGTCTCGACGAATACATCGCGACCCTTCGTTCCTGAAGCGTCCGGCAGATCACGAAGGAGATCACCATGGACAAGATCGTCACGTTCCTATGGTTCAACGATCAGGCGGAGGAGGCGGCGCATTTCTACACGTCGCTGTTCGAGAACTCACGCATCGTTAGCGTGAACCGATACGGCGACGAAGGCCCGGGAACTCCCGGCTCGGTCATGACGGCGGAGTTCGAACTCGCAGGGCGACCGTTCATCGCGTTGAACGGTGGTCCCGAATTCAAGTTCACGG
>DASSMG010000239.1:0-6691 GCA_035688995.1 Actinomycetota bacterium | reverse complement strand
CCAGAAGACGTGTCCGCACGGTCAGGAAGCGCACGTTCACCTTTCCGGTACGCAGGTGCGCGAGATGCTCGCGAACGGACAGGAGCCGCCGGTCGAGTTCTCCCGCCCCGAAGTCGCGCGCATCTTGATCGAAGCCAGTCGCAAGAACGCGTAGGAGGTACTCGGTGGGACTGTTCGACAAGCTCAAGAACAAGACTCAGGAAACCGTCGCTGCAGTAAAGCCTGGTGACAAACCGCGTCGAAAAGTGATGGTCATCGGGTTGGACTGCGCGCCGCCGGAGCATGTCTTCGACGAGTACGCGGGCGATATCCCGAACCTCACGAAGCTTCGCGAGAACGGGGTCTTCGGCCCTCTCGAGTCGATCGTTCCGCCGATCACGGTCCCGGCGTGGGCGTGCATGATGACGTCGAAGGACCCCGGCACGCTGGGGATCTACGGTTTCCGTAACCGCAAGGACCACACTTACGACGGGCTCGAGTTCGCGACGTCGTTCAAGGTCAAAGAGCCGACGGTGTGGGACATCCTCAGCGAGGCCGGCAAGGACTGCATCGTGATGTCGGTGCCGCCCATGTACCCGCCGAAGCCGGTCAACGGCATCCAGATCGGTTGCTTCCTGACGCCGAGCAACGAAGCCGACTTCACGTACCCGAAAGAGCTGAAGGCTGAGCTCGAGCAGAACGTCGGTGACTACATCTTCGACATCCGCAATTTCCGCACCGACAACACCCAGTACATCTTGGACGAGGCCTACAAGATGACCACGATGAAGTTCAAGACGGCCGATTACCTCTTGAGCAACAAGCCGTGGGATTTCTTCATGATGGTAGAGATGGGCCCGGACCGCCTCAACCACGGGATCTGGAGCTTCATCGATCCCAACCACCCTCGCTTCGAAGAAGGCAACCCGTACCGCGAGTCGCTGCGCGAGTACTACCGCTTCCTCGACGGCAAGATCGGCGACCTCCTGAAGCACGCGGACGACGACACGACCGTGCTCGTCGTTTCCGATCACGGTGCCAAGGCGATGGTCGGCGGCATCTGCTTCAACGAGTGGTTGAAGCAGGAGGGCTACCTCGACTTCACCACGGAACTGCCGTCCGAGATAACGCCGATCAACAAGATGGAGATCGACTGGTCCAAGACCAAGGCGTGGGGCGACGGTGGCTACTACGGCCGTCTATTCCTCAACGTCGAGGGCCGCGAGCCCAACGGCACCATCCCCGCGGACCAGTACGACGCGGTGCGCGACGAGCTGATCCAGAAGATCGAAGCGATGGTCGACCACGAGGGCAACCCGCTGGGCAACAAGGCCCTCAAGCCGGAGGACATCTACAAGACGTCCAAGGGTGTTGCGCCGGACCTGATCGTGATCTTCGGGGGCCTTCGCTGGCGCTCCGTCGGATCGCTCGGTCACGGCTCGATCTACACGTTCGAGAACGACACCGGCCCGGACGAGGCGAACCACGCCGAGTACGGGATCTTCATCATGAACAACGCCCCAGGGGCGGGCGGGGAACAGAATGGTCAGGGTGGGGGCCAGACGATCGACGGCCTGCACCTGTGGGACGTGCACTGCACGATCCTGGACCTGTTCGACCTTCCCCCCGCAGACGGCGCGCTCGGCAAGAGCGCACTCAAGAGATAGGAGCTCACATGAAGCAAGCCAACAGAGAGCGCGGCGCGGTCATCTGGTTCACCGGGCTTTCGGGTTCCGGCAAGACCACGATCGCCCATGTCGTCGAGGAGAAGCTGCTCGATGCCGGTGTGCCGGTCGAGATCCTCGACGGCGATGTCGTGCGCGAGAACCTCAGCAAGGGTCTCGGGTTCAGCGAGGAAGACCGCAACACGAACATCCGCCGGATCGCGTTCGTGGCGCACCTGCTGCAGCGGAACGGCGTCTTCGTCATCACCGCCGCGATCTCGCCTTACCGAGCGATCCGTGACGAGGCCCGCGCCATGATCAAGGACTTCGTCGAGGTCTACGCCGACGCTCCGCTCGAGGTCTGCGAAGAGCGCGACGTCAAAGGTCTCTACGCCAAGGCCCGCGCCGGTGAGATCAAAGGCTTCACCGGGATCGACGACCCCTACGAGGTCCCCGAGAACGCCGAGGTCGTCTGCAAGACCGGCGAGCACTCCGTCGAAGAGTCGGCCCAGCAGGTCATCGACAAGCTCGTCGAGCTCAAGTTCCTCGAGGCGTAGTCCGCTGCGAGCGGTAGGTCACCGCTCCTCCGAACCATTCTCGAGTCGGTCCCTCGAACCACGCGAAGAAACGTTCGCTTTTCGATCGTTTTATTGCAGTTGGTCGACGGGCCGTCGCGTCGGCGTCTGAATCGCTAGCATCGGGGCCCGAAGCGCCGTCGCGAAGGGGGATGCGATGCAGGGTCTGATGCAGGATTATCCGCTCACGCTCGTTCACATCTTCGAGCGTGCCGAGAAGCTGTTCGGCGACAAACGCATCGTCACCGCAAGCCCCGGTGGCCTCCAGCGTTCGACCTATGCCGAGTTCTGCGAGCGCACCAGGCGGCTCGGCGGTGCGCTCGACGCGCTCGAGATCTCCGATGCCGGTCGTGTCGGTACGTTCGCATGGAACACGCAGCGGCATCTCGAGCTGTATTTCGGTGCTCCCTGCACCGGGCGCGTTCTTCACACCCTCAACATCCGCTTGTTCCCCGAGCAACTTGCCTTCGTCGTCAATCATGCCGACGACGAAGTGATCTTCGTCGACCGCACCCTGATCGGGCTGATGTGGCCGCTCGTCGAGAAGTTCAAGAACGTGAAGCACTTCGTGGTCATGGACGACGGTAAGGGCGACATCCCCGACGACGACCGGATCGTCGACTACGAAGAACTGCTCAACGATGCGAAACCGGTCGACTTCTCGATCGATGACGAGGATCGCGCCGCGGCGATGTGCTACACGAGCGGAACGACCGGAGACCCGAAGGGCGTCGTGTACTCGCACCGATCGACGTTCCTCCACTCGATGGGTGTGAACCTCGCCGATTCGATCGGTATCAAAGAGAGCGACGTGATACTTCCGGTCGTTCCCATGTTCCATGCCAATGCGTGGGGAACGCCCTATGCGGGCGTCTTCGCCGGCGCCGACTTCGTTATGCCGGGCCCCGATCTCTCACCGACCGGGATCGCAACGTTGCTCGAGAACGAAAAGGTGACGATCACGCTCGGGGTTCCGACGATCTGGATGGGGCTGCTCAACGAGCTCGACGGCCGCGATCTCTCGGCGCTGCACACGATCGTCTGCGGCGGGTCGGCCGTTCCCAAGGCGCTGTCGGAAGCGTTCCGGGCGAAGTTGGGCAAGCCGATCCTGCAGGGCTGGGGCATGACCGAGACGTCCCCGCTCGCGTCCGTGGCTCGCATCAAGAGTGCCTTCGCCGACAGCTCGGATGAGGAGCTCGCCGACCTGCGCGCGAAGCAAGGCCTTCCACAACCGTGCGTCGACGCTCGCATCGTCGAGTCGGGCACGACCGAAGAACTTCCGTGGGACGGCGTTGCCTTCGGCGAGTTGCAGGTGCGGGGCCCGTGGATCGCCTCGAACTACTACAACTACGAGGGGGCCGACTCGAGCTTCACCGACGACGGCTGGCTTCGCACCGGCGATGTCGCGACGATCGACAAACACGGCTACATCCAACTCGTAGACCGCACGAAAGACGTCATCAAGTCCGGCGGCGAGTGGGTTTCTTCGGTAGAGCTCGAGAATCAGATCATGGGGCACCCGAAGGTCGCGGAGGCTGCGGTTATCGGTGTCGCCCATCCGAAGTGACAGGAGCGCCCGCTCGCTTGCGTCGTCGTTCGCGACGGCGAGGAACTCTCCAAGGACGAGATCATCGAGTTCCTGAGCGACAAGGTCGCCAAGTGGTGGCTTCCCGACGACGTCGTGTTCGTCGACGAGATCCCGAAGACCTCGGTCGGGAAGTTCTCGAAGAAGGACCTGAGAGACCGGTTCTCCGACTTCCAGTTCACTACGTGATCGATCTTCACTGCCACACGACCGTTTCGGACGGTGGTGACGACCCCGCAGATCTCGTAGCCAAGGCGGCCGCCGCCGGGCTCGACGCGATCGCGGTCACGGACCACGACAACGATTCGGGCTGTGCGGATGCGATGAAGGCCGGAGTCGACAACGGTGTCGAGGTGGTTCCCGGTGTCGAGATCTCGTGTGACGTCGAGGATCTCGGAGCGTCCGGCTACGCGCCGTCGGGACGACCCACGATGCATCTGCTCGGCTATTTCATCCCGCAACGCGAGAATCCGCTGAGCGCGGCCCTGGCGGAATTGCAGGATGCGCGTGCGAATCGCAACCGGCACATAGTCGACCGCTTGAACGAGCTCGGCATACCGGTCACCTTCGAAGAGGTCGAGAACGAAGCAGGTGGCCCCGGCGCGCAGATCGGACGCCCGCACTTCGCCGCGGTGCTCGTGCGACACGGGGCGGTGCCCGACTATCAAACTGCGTTCGACGAGTACCTCGCGAAGGGAGCGAAGGCCTACCTACCTCGGAAGCTCTACAAGCCGGCGGAAGCAATCGGATTGATGCGCTCGGCCGGGGTGGTCCCGGTCCTCGCGCACCCGTTCACGATGAACCTCTCGTTCGAAGATCTCGAGCGATTCGTCGACGAGCTGATCCCGGCAGGCTTGATGGGGATCGAGGGATATCACGGCGACCTGCCCGACGAACAACAGGAACCGTTCCGCGCGCTGGGGCGCGCCCGCTCGCTAATAGTCTCCGGCGGAAGCGACTATCACGGTGACATGCGACCCGATCGAGGGATGCCCGGGGGCAAGCACGGCGTGACGGTTCCCGACGAGGTTCTCGACGAGCTCAAAGACGCCGCGAGGGAGATCCAAGCGACATGACGTTCATAACGAGGGGGACGCGCCACGACAAGGCCGATCGAGAGGAGTTCTTCTCGAACAGCGACTGGAGCGACGCGATCCTCGACAAGGGAGTCGCATTCATCGCGCGCGACGGACGCGTCGTCGGCAACGTGACCTTGATCGAGGTCGAGCCCAACGTGCTCGTCGTCGAGGACGTTCTCGTCGCCGACACCCACCGGGAACAGGGGATCGGACGAGGCCTGATGCAGGCGGCGATGAACAGTCGCGGTGGGACCCTGTATCTCTGCTGTCACCCCGAACGGCTGACTTTCTATTCCTATTTCGGGTTCGCCGAGGTTCCCTTCGAGGATCTTCCCGACACCGTCCAGGCGTTCATGCGGGACACCAACGCGGCCCCCGACCAACTCGAGCCGGGACACGTCCATCACTACCTGAAAGCCCGCTGACACCCGGTTCATCCCCTTATCGCCCGATTCGCTTGTGTTGCTGAGGGCGCAGCGCGGGCGATTTCCCCCGGTCGGGGTGTTTCGTACCCCCGTGAAGTTACGTACGGTGACCGGTGGCCCTCGAAACGGGGCCTAAAGGTCGCGCACCCTTTTTTCCGAAAGGACCCTCGATGGCGGGAAAGACGACGGCAGGCTCCGGCGCGCGCTCGGCTGCCAATGGTCGAAAGAAGACAACCCAAACGGGACGGACCGCGTCCGCTGCCAAGACCGGCACCGCACGCGCGACCGCGACCGCAGGTAACGGCCGCAAGACCACGAACGGGCGTAAGTCGGCGAACGGGCGTAAGTCGGCGAACGGCCGGAAGACGACCAACGGCCGCGCCTCGGCAGCGGCCGTCGCCGCATCGCCTCCACTGAGCGCGACCGACGTCGAACTTCTGCTCGGCGCGATGCGAGCCGTAAGGGACGGCGACTTCAGCGCGCGTCTTCCGCAACGCAAGGGAAGCAATCTCGCCGAGATCGCCGCCGTGTTCAACGACCTCGTCGAGTTCCAGCAGCATCAAGCGACCGAGTTCAACCGCGTGGCACGGGTGATCGGACGGGAAGGTCGTATGACCGTTCGACTCACGCCGGGTCGGAGCACGGGTCAGTGGTCCCAGAGCATCGACGCCATCAACTCTCTTATCGACGACCTGGTTCGTCCTACGACCGAGGTTGCCCGCGTCATCCAAGCGGTGGCCGAAGGTGATCTCTCTCAGAAGATGCAACTGAAGATCGAGGGCCAGCCGGTCAAGGGTGAGTTCCAGCGCATCGGTACGACGGTGAACTCGATGGTCGACCAGCTGTCTTCGTTCGCCGACGAGGTGACGCGTGTCGCACGCGAGGTCGGTACCGAAGGGAAGCTCGGCGGTCAGGCGAAGGTCAAGGGCGTATCGGGAACGTGGAAGGACCTCACGGATTCGGTGAACCAGCTCGCCGGCAACTTGACTGCGCAGGTGCGAGACATCGCGCAGGTCACGACCGCCGTCGCGAAGGGTGACCTGTCCCAGAAGATCACGGTGGACGTCAAGGGCGAGATCCTCGAGCTGAAGAACACGATCAACACGATGGTCGATCAGCTGTCTTCCTTCGCCGACGAGGTAACCCGAGTGGCGAGGGAAGTGGGTACGGAAGGAAAGCTCGGCGGTCAGGCGCAGGTGAAGGGCGTGTCGGGGACGTGGAAAGACCTGACCGACAACGTGAACTTCATGGCGTCGAACCTGACCGACCAGGTGCGGAACATCGCGCACGTGACGACGGCAGTCGCACGCGGAGACCTCAGTCAGAAGATCACCGTCGGCGCCAAGGGCGAAGTCGCAGCTCTTGCCGACACGATCAACTCGAT
>DASSMG010000238.1:0-7668 GCA_035688995.1 Actinomycetota bacterium | reverse complement strand
CCCATGTAGAGACTCTGCGTCAGGCTCACCGCGTCGCCGTTGGCGTCGGCAACCACGAGATGGATGGTGTCCCCTGCGAGACCCGCTCCGACGCATGCACGGATCAGTCGACCGTGCCATTCGGCGTCTTCGGGCGTGAGGCCTTCGAGCGACTCGAGCCGCCCCAACGCAGCCAGCACCAGGTGCCCGCGACTGTTCGGCGGCATCTCACAGACTTCGACGCCGGCGAAGTCGCCGCGCATGGGTTCGACCCACTCGGCGCGATGCGACGCGAAGTCGTCGGGCGTCCAAGGTGCCGGCGCGTTGTGCGCTACGACCCCCTCATAGAAACCGTCGAGAGCGCGCAGCGTGCGGGCGAGATCCGGCATGCGGATGCGACCGTCGGATCTCGACAGGAACACATCGGTCGTTCCCGGATCTCGGGCCAGAAGATCGCGGAGGCGTTCGATCGCACGCTCGAGACCCGGAGCCGGTCGATACCCCTCTTCGGCGAGCCGCGCCGCCTGCTCGCTCAGCTCCTCGAGGGAACGGCTTCCAAAGCGTTCGATCAGAGCCTGCCAACCGGCGACCGCACCGGGCACCGTCGCGGCGCCGATACCGCGTTCCGGGACGCGGCCGTCGGGAGGAAGTTGCGCCGCCTTCGGCAAGCGTCCACTCGAATTGAGACCGGCGACCTCGCCATCGCGGGCGACGATCGCAAAGAGGTCGCCGCCGACACCGCACATGTGTGGGTACGCCACCGCGAGCATGAGATTGGTCGCGACGGCGGCATCGACCACGTTGCCTCCGGCCTGCAGGACGCGGCGCCCCTCCTCCGAGGCAAGCGTCAACGGCGAGCAGACGGCGGCGTTCTCGAAGAGCCCCGGCATGCTGCGAGTATGCCGGGCAGTGAGCCTTGTCGAGGTCGTCCTCATCGCCGCCGGCACCGCCGCTGCAACCGGCCTGGGAGCGGTCCCCCTCCTCTTCTATCGCGAGGGCATGAAGCGCTCGACGGTGGCGATCGCTTCGGCGGTCGCGGCGGGTTCGATGACCGGCGCGAGCGTGGGTCTCCTCTACGAAGGCGCCCGCGTCAGCGGAGTTCGAACTGCCGTCGGTGTCGTCCTCGGCGCTGCTTTCGTCCTCTTCTCCAACCGCTTCTTCGGCGGGCACGAGGATCTCCACATCGGCGTGCTGAAAGGCGCGGGGGCACGGCGCGCCATCCTCATCATCGCGATCATGACCGTGCACTCGATCACCGAAGGAGTTGGTGTCGGTGTTTCGTTCGCGGACGGCGAGAAGATCGGTCTCGTGATCGCCATCGCGATCGCGATCCACAACATCCCGGAAGGTCTCGCGATCAGCCTCACGCTGGTGCCCAATGGCTACAGCGTGACGACCGCGGCGTTGTGGAGCGTTGCCTCGAGCCTGCCGCAGCCGATCATGGCGATCCCCGCCTTCCTCGGAGTTCGGGTCGTTACCTCGCTGCTCCCGGTCGGCATGGGGTTCGCGGGCGGTGCGATGTTGTGGCTGGCGCTCGGCTACATGCTTCCGCAGTCGCTCCACGAGACACGTCCGCTGGGGGCAGTCGGCGGGTTCCTCTCGGGCGCGGTCGTGATGATCGTGCTCGCGGTGCTCATCGGTTTCTAGCTACGAGCGCGGGCTGCTTTGCTCGTAGGGACGTCGCGCAGTAGATCGATCTTGTAGGTCAGCCGGAAACATCCCTCGGCCCCCGCGTCGAGGCATCCCTGCGCCATCGCGGTCGAGGTGTAGGTGCCGGTCAGGCCTTGGGTGCCGGGATAGAAGTCCTCGAACACACCTCCGTCGTCGTTGAGACCGGCTTCCTGGGGCACCGGACACTCCCTCATCTGTGGCTGATCGCACTCTCGCCCGCGGGCCATCACGCGCCAGAACGCATCGCGAGGAAGCCATGCGTCGAATCTCTTACCGATGTGCACGACATCGCCGGGTGCGATCGACAACAGTTCGGGAGCCTTCAGCATCGCCCACTGGCCGGCGACATCGACGTACACGTTCACTTCGTCGGGTGGCTGCGAGTCTTGCGGTTCACCGGTACACGGCTCGTTCGGGGGGCATTGGCCCGGATTCGTCGTGTCGAGCTCGGCCAACCATTCGAGCCTCGTGATCTTGATCCTGAGGTGATCGCGCCGCTGCCTGCTCCACCCAACGTAGAAGGACTTGGCGAAAACCATGCGTTGCTTCTTCGATCGATGGAATCCTTTGAACGGCACGACGACGTGAAGCGTCCGCCCCCTTCGGGTTATGCGGGGATCGGGCGCGTGCACGGAATGGTGGTCGACGACGCGGTAGTGCAACGTCGCGGAGCGACTCGGGCGCGGCGGAGCCGTCACCTTGAACGAGTAGTTCCGGTCGTTAACGGGAACGCGTTGCGAACAGACGTCCTCGGGCTTCGTGCAGAAACCGGCGGCATGATTCTGAACCGCCCGCGCGAACGTTCCTTGGGACGAGATCAGTACGTCGGCCTGAGCAGCTCCATCGTGCGGTATGGACGGTTGCTTGCGATGAACGATCACCATGCGCGGCGAATGGATCTCGGTGCGCTCGCCCGTCACCGTTTCCCCCGGTTGGGTTCCCGGCGCGAAGTAGTTCGGGTCGTTGAAGTCCTGTGGTCCCCAGTGACCGCAATCCCAGATCCAGGACCCCATGAGCTCGACACGGTCTCCCTGGGTCGGCCACGCCCACAGCGGATAGGCGCGCTGCTCCCACTCGACCTCCATCGTGCCTTGCTCGTCTTTGTCTTGAGTCTGGGCTTTCGAGATGTTCGCGGTGCCGAGGTAGTGGCGGTAACGCCGCGTCGGACGGAAGAAGATGTTCATGTCGTACGAGTCGTGCGCGCGGAAGAGATCCGTGTAGGTCGGCCGCGCCTCAACGGCTTTGCCCCTCAAATAACGCGGCGTCCGGCTGCGGTGCACGTAGGCCCATTGTGGGCTCGTTCCCGCGATGAGGCCGCCGGGGTCACGCTCGCACCCGTCTTTAGGCGGACGGTCGATCGAGTTTGGATGTTTGCGCGGTGTCGAATGGTGGCGCTGCGATCCGGTCGAGGGGCTCGGGTTGAACGAAAGCGCAAGCGCGACGACCAACGCGACGGAGCCCGAGCGATACCCCACGCGGCGAGATTACGCCCGCCGGGCAACGCCCCTTCGGCTAGCTCGAACGAGAAGCGGACGAATCGGTGTAATACGGGTCGCCGCCGAACACGGCGCGGAACTCGTGATGACCGGCGAAGCGCGCGGGGACGTCGACGGTCGCGGCGCCGGAGGGGTCCGTCGTTGCCGATGCGAACTCCCGGCCGTCCACGAAGAAGGTCACGGGTCGTCCCGCTATCGAACTGGAACCATCCCGGTCGGTGACGATCGCGGTCGCGCTGCGCTTCGAGCCCTTACCGGCCAATGACAACGACAGCGAGCTGTCTTCCTTGCGGATCGAGAACGGAGTGCCGGTGGTCGAAGGCGCGAGGCCGTCGCTTCCTCCGTAGCCGGCGGTTGCGTCGTAGCTCCCCGGAACGTCGGTCAGGTCGATGTTCGCCGTGGCGACGCCGTCCTGCCCCGTTTCCGCGGTGACCGTCTGCGACCCGAGCGTGAAGGTCAACGTTTCGCCTGCAACGGGACCGGAGTCGGTCGTGAGTCGAGCGGACAGCGTGGCCGCGTCCGAATATTGCCCCGAAGTCGCGGACGAGTCCGTGAACGTCACGGTCGTAGCAGCGGTCTCCGGCTCGTTCGCGGGCGTGACGACGATCGAATGGGTTCCGGCGGGAACGTCGAGATGAAGCACGCCGTCGCTCAGTCGAGCGTTCGCGGGCGCGCCGTCGACGGTCACCTCAGGGGTCGACGTCCAGGAACCCGCGAGCCCAAGATCGAGTGCATCCGACGTCGAGATCGTTCCCGCAACGGGGGCCGAGTCGTCGATCGACATCCGCGACAGGTCGAGCGTGACCGCCGATGCTCCGGTCAAGGTGGCCGAGAAGGCATTCGTTTCCGGCGGCGTGGACGCGGTGGGATCGTCGAGCCATTGCAGACCGGTGATCACGTAAGGGCCGGTCTGTCCCGGCGCCGTGGGCGCGCCCGAGTCCGGAACCGTCACATGTGGGGTCTCCGCGATCGCAAGCGAGCGTCCGTCGAACGTGGCCACGCCCTTCGTTGCATCGATGGGCTCCAGGCCCGACATCCAGTACGCGGAGTCGAAGTCGAAGTCCAGCGCGACGCCGTCGGACTGCACCTGTTCGGTGGCGAGCTCGAAGGGCATGTCGCGGCGGTAGACGACGTGGGCGGGGTTCGGGTCGCGGGTGAAACCGTGGAGGTAGTCCGCCACGTCCGCCCACTGATCCATCGCGGGGTGCGAGTAGTGCTCGTAGCCCGGATAGGTGTAGAGCCGGTACCGGTATCCGAGCTGCGCGAGTCGTTCCGACTGACGGAACACGCCCGAGTACGGCACGAGCTCGTCCGAGGTCCCTTGCAGGATCGCGTAAGGAACATGCAGCGCATTCTCCAGAAGCTTGCGCGTGTGCTGGTCGCGAGGACGACTGCCGTTCGCATCGATGTAGCACGGCGTGTAGTCGTCGTACTTGAAGCTGTCGCAACCGGGGAAATCCGCACCGGTCCAGGCCCCCATCGTGACCGGGCCCGCGACGGGAGCACCACCGGCGAAGCGATCGGGGTACAGCAACGTGAGTAGATAGGTGCCCCAGCCGCCCATCGAGTGGCCGGACACGTAGACGCGATCGCGATCGACTGCATAGGAAGCGAAGACATCCCTCCATACCTCGAGGATGTCGACGTGACCCCGGCCCACGTACCAGGTCGACGTTCCGCGTCCCGACGGCGCGACGACGATCGTGTTGACGTCCTCGCCCATCTGCTTGAAGACCTTGGGGACGATCGCGGCTCCGGAGTGGGCGTTGCCGCCGCGCCAGTGCAGCCACCACTGGAGCGGGAGGGGCGTCGAGCCGTCGTAAGCGCTCGGCAGATAGATGCCGTAGTGCTGGAAGATCCCGTCGCGTCCCGATTCCTTGGGGACCCCCGTCGAGGGATCGGACAGGAAGATCCGGTCGTGGTACCCGGCGGTCGGCGTGAATCGCTGCGACGCACCCGCGTTCATCGCGGCAACGTCGACGTCGTAGAAGAACGGGTCGATCGTTCCGTCGTGTAGCGCCAGCGCTTGCTGCTTGTCGAACCAGGTCCGGACCGGCTCGTCGAACCGGAATGCAACGTTGGCGACGTTCGGGTGAGGCTGATCGTCGTTGGTCTCGATCTGGAGGTGGGCGAAGCCGGTCACCTCCCGCGCACCCGTGGCGGCGGCCATCCTCAGAGTTCCGTTCGGATCCGTGAGGGCCGCGGCCGGCAGGGCAGCTTCGAGGGCGTTCGTCCAGCCGCTCGCGTCTGCGGCTGCGGACGCCCCACCCAGATCGGTGACGTCTCCGGTCGCCAGATCGGCGAACCGCACAGTGCCGTCCGCAACGAACACCGCGACGTCGGCGACGGACGTGCGAAGTCCACTGTTGAAGGGCACGTCGTAAACGTTCGAACCCGGTTGCGTGTCGGCGAGCAACAACAGAGCCGTGTCGCTCGGGGTGCGCATCGTCGTCGTACGCAGAAGAACGTCGAGGCGATCGCCGTCGAGGGCGAGCCTCAGTTCCTCGATGTCGGCGGCGTCCTGGTGATCGACCGCATCTCCATAGGTGTCGTCCCACGAGAACTGCTCGGGCGTGGGTGCTCCGAACTCGCCGGGAGCATCGGCTTGGGCGAGAGCGTCGATGCGATAGGTCTCGGGGGCGGCCTGCTCGATCGGATCTGTCGTAGCCAGGCGGTCGGCGTCGCGCCCGTCGTCGGGACCGAGGGCATCGAAGAGGTGGTCTTGGTAGACGAGCTCGCCGGCCGAGTACACGGCAGTCCCGCCGTAGCGGGTCGGCTCACCGGTCCAGTCGTCGATGTGCCCGTCGATCGTCTTGGACGTGGGGGCGGGCCCGTCGACCGAGGCGACGGTTCCCCCGCCGGCCGGTGTCTCCCGCGACAGAACCGGTAGATCCGTCACCGCTCCCGGATCGGCCACGGCCGGAGTCGGCGCCAGGGGAAGGACGAGCGCTGCGGCTAGAGAAGCCGCCGCGACGCGTTTGAGCCAGAGCGAAGCTTGTGTGGACACGGGATCTCCTGGGTCGACCGGTACGGCGTTGGTTCGCCGCAACCCGCCCCTTCTCCTGTCCGCTAGGGGACCTGATCGACCCGAACGATCGACCCGGAGTAGTCGGCGACGTACATCACGCCGGCCCGGTCGAAGGTCACGTCGAGAGGGGTGTCGACATCGAGGAAGTCGGAGATCGAGGCCACCCGCAGACCGTCTTTGGTCAGCACGACCCGAGCGATCTGGTGCCCGGTCGGGGCCCCGAAGAGACTCCCCCACTCCGCGACGAAGAGGTTGTTCCTGTACGCCGCCCCCCAGTTGCCGGTCGTCTGGAACGCGGCCCCGTCGGCCGATACGTGCAGGCCGAACGAGCCGACCGGTCGCGGCACCGAGGACGTCGGGCAGTGACCGAACGTTTCGATCGTCTTTGCGTTGGGGTTGTCGTAAGGAGTCAGGTTCCCCCGCTCCTCCACGTTGTAGAGGCAAGAGGGGAACCTGAAGTTGTCGCGATGCCGATCCGCCACGTTCGTCGCGAACAACACGTCGTCCGACGATCGGATGTCGGGATCGGCGGGGTTCTCCCCGGTCGATCCCTCACGAGCGTCGTCCACGCCGTTCATGGGCACGAACGCGTAGTTCGGCTCGACCGGTGAGAACGCGACGTCGTAGACGTTGCGCCACCCACTCGCAACGAGCGTCTTCCTGCGCGGAAGTGCGGTGATGGAGACGTTCCTCGCATCGGGGTCGACGCGAACGAGCGAGCCCGACCACGGCTTCACTTCGGTCTCGCCGCCGTCGGTTCCGTCGTCGGTGGAGTTCCCGTTCGCCACGTAAAGCATCCCGTCGGGACCGAACGCCATCCCGTTCGTGTTGTGGCGACCGTTGGGCAGGTCCTTGAGCACGACGTACTTCTTGTCGGCCACCCCGTCGTGATCGGTGTCGAAGACTCGCCACACGCGGCCGTAGGAACGAAGGCCGAAGGGACCCTCTCGTGCGGCCTCGGCGTCGGTCACGTAGAGGCTCCCGTCGCGCGCGGGGAGCACTCCGAGGGGGCCGCGGAAGCCGGTTGCGAACACGGTGGGCGTCGATCCGGCTCCGCCGAGGTCGTCGATCACGAGAACCTGGTTGCCGGAGTTGTCCGCGACGTAAAGGCGCGTTCCCTTACCGCCGCGCGTGTCCTTCCCCCACGCAAGACTCGACGGGGTTCCACCCGTCTGGGCGAACGTGGAGGCCACGAACCCCGGGTCGGCGCGACGCTCGACGCTGCGCGCGCTCGCGCTCGATGATGCCGCCGCAACGGTCGCGACGAGAAGGCCGAAAGTTAGAAGCGTTCGCGTGCGCACGTCAGCGAACGACGATGGTGCCCTTCATGCCGGGGTGGATCGAGCAATAGAACGGGTACTGCTCACCCGACTTCAGCACCTGGAGGCCCTGCACTTCGGTGGATTCGCCCGTGCCGATGGACGGCGACCAGAACAACGGGCAGCTTCCCTTCGGATAGGCGCTGCACCAGCGCGCTTTCTTCGCCGCTTTCTT
>DASSMG010000237.1:0-3806 GCA_035688995.1 Actinomycetota bacterium | reverse complement strand
GTTCCATCGCCACTGCGACGGTCAGCGAAGACACCCAGATCAAGGTCGGCCACCGCGGCAACCACAGCCACGGCCGCGGCCACGGCAACCCGAGCAACGGGACCGCCGACGATCTCGTCGTGGGCAGCCTCGTGCTTCGTATGAAGCTCGACGGTGACAGCCTCGACAGGATCCGGGTTCGCCCCGCGGCGACCGACGCACCGACCGAGTGCCCGCCGGCAGATACGACGGGTGACGGGACGGGCGATGCCGGGGACGGCACGGACCCGGGGACCGGGACGGTGTCCGCTGCCGATGCCTCCGACGATGACGACGATGCAGCCGAGACCGACGACGACGCTGCCGACATGGACGAAGCCGACGACGATGCCGCGGACACCGACGAGGCCGACGACGACGCGACCGACTGCGACACAGCTACCGACGACGGCACCACAGACGACGGCACCACCACCGACGACCCTGCGGATGACGGAGCGGCGGACGACGACACTCCCACAGACGGGGGAGTCACTCCCACCGCCTAGCCGCTCCGAACTCCCTGCGCCGGGCTGCCGCGAGCCCGGTATGAAAAGAGAGAAGCGACCGCCGCCCCCGGTCGCTTCTCTCATTTCTGCCGGATGCGTTGCGTTAGCTCAAAGCCCCACGAACCCGTCGAACCCGACGCAGAACGCGGAAAAAAGTCACGCTTTGCAGCCGGATCCGCTAAAGGAAAACCCTGGAAGTTGCCGATACCGGTGGTGAGGAGCAACGACCTCGACAAAGGCAAACCCGTCGTGAGGCGGGGGCGCAAAGCCAGGGGTCTGGGTCACAACCCAGATAGCCCAGCCGCCGAAAGGAGTGTGCTTCATGGGTATCGCCGCCCTCCCTGCGTTGATGCCTGTACCCATCCTCTCCGGGTCGAACTACTTCCTTCACTCTGCGGCGCAAGCTCGCGAGTTCGAGGTTCCTCAATCGGACGGCGTCGTGGACGAGAAGGAGGTGCGCTAGCACTTAGTTCTTGTGATGCCCCCGGGGCCTCCCTCCCTCCCCCGGGTGATCCTGTTCTCCGAAAGGAGCGGTCTCAGTGCCCCCGAGGCCGCTCCTTTCGCGTTCCTAGGACCCGCCGGGCTGGGTGACCCCGTTCACGTCGAGCTCGTAGGTCGCGTACTCGCGATCCCCGGGAGCCGCGTCGAAGCTCACGATCGCCGCCACGGTCTCGGCCGAATCTCCGATCGCTTCGTGCAGCGCGGCCCCGCTCAACGAACCGGTCCCGTTCGCGCCGATCGGCAACCGCGCGATCCAGGCGCCGCGGTGCTGATCGTCGTAAGCGACCAGCTGAACGGTGAAGTGATGGGTGGGATCGGGCGACGTGAAGGCGATCGACTCGACATCTGAGGCCCCCAGGTACGTGCCGTCGCTCGAGCGCAAGCGGACGAAGTCGGCCCCGTTCGGCGGCGCTCCGGAAGACGCGTACCCAGCGGGTGTGTCCCAATCGATCGTGGCATCGAGAGTTCGGGTCCGGTAGCGAGATGCGTTCCCACCGGTGAGGACCGCTCCATCGTCGAGCACACCGTCGAGAGCTACTCCTGCCGACCAGTTGTGGATCAGTTGTCGTGGAGTGATGCGGATACCGCGATCTCGAAGAACCGCACGCAGACCTCGTAGCCCGGACGCGCGCTCTCGGTGGAGATCACCCATGAAGGAGTTCCCGTAGCGGGCCGCGAGCGTCTCCATGAACGTCCACGCAGCGCCGTAGTCATCGAGGATCCGACCGTCTCCCTGATCGCCCCACATGGTGAGCGAGTTCTCCGGGCCTCCGACCCGAGGCACGGGGTTGGCTTCGGTCGCGGTGCCGAGGAAACCTAGGAACGCCCAGATGTGGTTGTCGAACCGGTTGTCGGTGATCGGGCGACGGGGATCTGCGTACCCGGTCAGACGCATCGCCCAGTCGGCCATGCCTTCGTCGACCCAAACTGCTTCGTTCTCGTCTTGATACGACTCAAGGAGGTGCTGGTACTCGTGCGCGAAGACCTGCTCGTAAAGGAACGGCTTCGCAACCTTGTTCGTACACGGGTCGTTGGTCGGGGCGTTGGGAGGGTGGGCACCGGTTCGGTGTACCCAATCGAACGCATCGATGGTCATGACGTTGCGATCCACCAACTCGTTGACCTGGCGAGAGAAGAAGCCGGCGATGTACGTGTTGTTGTGTTGGTTGTCGGTGTCGTAGAAGTTGGAATCGCGAACGTTGTCGACAAGGATCACGATCTTGCGTCCCGGTCCGGACCAGTAGTCGCGTGGATAGACGAGGTGCCCGTTCCTGTCGCGTACCTGGTTCGGGAGAGTTGCATCGCTTCCGTTGCGTCTTGGAGCTACGCTCAGCGCCTTCGCTTCCTTCGGCCAGATGTTGTTGTCGAACTGACGTAACAGGTAATGGACCTGAGTGTCTGAGATCTCGACCCGTTCGTCATTCCGACAATCACCCGATGGGAACTCGAGATCGCTCGACGTCGAATCGCTCCCCGAAGCCACCCACACCTGAGCGTGGTCGCCTTCCGCTCGCAACGTGAAAGGCTTGATGTAATAGGTGTGCCTCACGTCATCGAGGCCGACCCAGTCTCGTTGTGCCCCCACTGCGACTCGGGAAGCTGGGACCCGACGAACTTCGGAGGGTCCCTGCACCGGGACGTCGCGCCCGTATCGATAGCGGCGCCCGACCTCACGTACGTCGCTCGCCGCCGCCTTCTGCTCTGCCGCGCCCGCTCCGGGCATCGCTACGGCGAGCAGCATGGCTCCGGCAACGAGGATCGTGGCGATCGGTCGTCGAGGCAGGTTCATCGATATCGAAGGCTAGTGGGGTTCGCGCCCTTCGGCGCGCATCCCGAACCGCCGCGAAGAAACGTTCCCTTTTCGAACGTTTTCTTGTAGGAGAACGAGGACGGCGTGGCTAGCCGGAAGGGCGAACTGCGGTGACCACGGCAGCTCGCAGGGCGCCGTCCTCGGGTTCTGCGATCGCACGAAGGTCGAGAAGGACCCGCTCGTCCTCGATCCTGCCGATGACGGGTGGGTCCCCGTGACGCAACGCTGCGTGCAGGTCGTCGGCCGTCCCGTCATCCGGCGTCACCGCCACCGCCCACGACGGAAGCTCGGATCCGGGAACAGACCCACCCCCGATCACTGCTCTCGTCGGTACGGCTTCGGCCTTCACGTGCTCTTCGGTCAAGACATCGGAGAGATGACGGGCGCGGCGTTCAAGCTCGACCGCCGGAACCGATGCGAACTCCCACACCGGTATGTCGCGAGCACCGTTCAGGTACGCCGACACCGTCGCGTCCAAGGCCGCCAAGCCCATCTTGTCGATGCGCAGGGCACGGAGTAGTGGGTGTCGCTCGAGTTTCTCGATGAGGTCGGGTCGCCCGACGATGATCCCGGCTTGAGGACCGCCGAAGAGCTTGTCTCCCGAGAACGTGACGAGATCCGCGCCCTCACGAAGACACGTCTTCACATCGGGCTCGCTGCCTACCCATGAGGCCTCGTCCGGGGCGTCGATCAATCCGGAACCGACGTCGTGGAAGAAGCAGACGCCGCGTCCTCTAGCCAGGCGCGCGAGCTCACCGCCCGTCACCGAAGACGTGAACCCGACGACGCGATAGTTCGACGGATGCACCTTCAGGATCGCAGCGGTATCGGGTCCGATGGCGCGCTCGTAATCGGCCATGTGCGTGCGGTTGGTCGTACCGACCTCCACCAGTCTTGCGCCCGACAGCGTCATCACTTCGGGGATCCGGAACTCTCCGCCGATCTCTACGAGCTCACCTCGGCTGATC
>DASSMG010000236.1:0-3555 GCA_035688995.1 Actinomycetota bacterium | reverse complement strand
ATCGTCGAGATGGTCCTCAGCGACGTCGAGCTGCCCGACGACGTATCCGATTGGAAGAGCGCGGTGCGGCACATCGCGAAGTCGGGCCGCGAACGCGCTCTGGCACACCCGAACGTGGTCGCGCTGGTGGCCACCCGCCCGTTCAACACGATCGCGTCGCTGCGTCCGGTCGAGAAAGGGTTCGAGATCTTCAGGAGCGCCGGCTTCCCCCCGGATCTCTCGTTACACGCGTTCCGGACCCTTGCCGCATTCGTCACCGGCTACACGTTGGCGGAAAGCGGGAGTTTCTTCGGCGAGGACCTGGGCGAAGGTCACCTGGCCCCGGGCGATCTTCCCGCGGGCGAATTCCCGAACCTTCTCGAGATCGCTCCGTCCCTGATGCAAGCCGCGCACGAACGGGAATACGAATTCGGCATCGAAGTCATCCTGGCGGGACTCGAAGCGAAACTCGCGCAGATCTGAAAACCAAAGAGGGCCCGGCATCGCCGGGCCCTCTCGATCTCATGCGCTTTCTGACGGAAGCCCTTCGTCGCCGTCGGCGACCGCCCCGGCCATCTCGACCGGAGGAACGTCCGGGGGCCGCGCCGCCTTCTTGAAGACGACCTGGTCCTCACCGGCCTCGTCGGGCTCGATGTCCACGATGATCATCTCGCCGGCGTGGAACTCCTTCCACAGGATCTTCTCGGACAGCGGATCCTCGACCAGTCGCTGGATGCTGCGACGCAGTGGCCGGGCTCCCAGTGCCGGGTCGTACCCGACCCGTGCGAGGAAGTCCTTCGCCTTGTCGGTGAGCTCGATGTCGACGTCCTGGCTCTGCAGCTGTTCCTCGATCCGACGGATCATCAGATCGACGATCGACTTGACTTCCTCTCGGCTGAGCTCGTGGAAGACGATGACCTCGTCGATCCGGTTCAGGAACTCGGGCCGGAAACCCTTCTTGAGCTCTTCCTGGACCCGTTCCTTCATCTTGTCGTAAGTCAGCTCACCGGATGCCTGACCGAACCCGAGCGCCGGCTTGCGCAGGTTCTGCGTCCCGAGGTTCGAGGTCATGATGATCACGGTGTTCTTGAAGTCCACCGTCTTGCCTTGCGCGTCGGTAAGGCGACCGTCTTCGAGGATCTGCAACAGCGTGTTGAAGACGTCGGGGTGGGCCTTCTCGATCTCGTCGAGGAGCACCACCGAGTACGGACGGCGCCGGACCGCTTCGGTCAGCTGACCGCCTTCCTCGTAACCGACGTATCCCGGCGGGGAACCGACCAGGCGGCTGACCGTGTGCTTCTCCATGTACTCGGACATGTCGAGCTGGATCAGCGCGTCCTCGTCGCCGAACAGGAACTCGGCGAGCGTCTTGGCCGTCTCGGTCTTACCGACACCCGAGGGGCCGAGGAAGATGAACGAGCCCGCCGGACGGCGAGGATCCTTCAGCCCGGCACGCGTCCTGCGGATCGCACGGGACACCGCGCCGATCGCGTCGTTCTGGCCCACGATGCGCTTGTGGAGCTCTTCCTCCATGCGGAGCAACTTCGCCGTCTCTTCCTCGGTGAGTGAAGTAACCGGGATGCCGGTCCACGAGGACAGCACCTCGGCGATCTCTTCTTCGTTCACCTCGGCGAACGTCGCGCCTTCGGCGGCACGCCATTCGTCCTCGCGCGCGCTGCGCTCGGTCGTCAGGCGCTTCTCCTCGTCGCGGTAGCGCGCGGCGGTCTCGAAGTCCTGCGCTTCGATCGCGTCTTCCTTCTTGCGTCGTACGTCGGCGATCTTCTCTTCGAGTTCGCGGTAATCGGGGGGCGCACTCATGCGACGGATGCGCAATCGGGACCCGGCCTCGTCGATCAGGTCGATCGCCTTGTCCGGCAGGTAACGATCGGAGATGTAGCGATCGGCGAGGTTCGCCGCCGCGACGATCCCCTGGTCCGTGATCTGAACGCGGTGGTGGGCCTCGTAACGATCCTTGAGTCCCTTGAGGATCTCGATCGTGTGGGCCACCGTCGGCTCCGGGACCTTGATCGGTTGGAACCGGCGCTCGAGTGCCGCGTCCTTCTCGAGGTGTTTGCGGTACTCGTCGAGTGTCGTCGCGCCGATGGTCTGCAACTCGCCGCGCGCAAGCATCGGTTTGAGGATGCTGGCCGCGTCGATCGCGCCTTCCGCGGCCCCCGCACCGACGAGCGTGTGCAACTCGTCGATGAACAGGATGATGTCACCGCGGGTCTTGATCTCTTTCAGAACCTTCTTGAGACGCTCCTCGAAATCACCGCGGTATCGCGATCCGGCGACCAACGCGCCGAGGTCGAGCGTATAGAGCTGCTTCCCGGTGATCGTCTCGGGGACGTCGCCCTTCACGATCTTCTGCGCGAGGCCTTCGACGATCGCGGTCTTGCCGACGCCGGGCTCGCCGATGAGGACGGGGTTGTTCTTCGTGCGGCGCGACAGAACCTGCATCACGCGCTCGATCTCTTTCTCGCGACCGATGACCGGGTCGAGAGTGTTCTCGTGCGCGAGTTGCGTGAGATTGCGGCCGAACTGGTCGAGGACCAGAGAACCGGACGGCGCTTCGCCCCCCGCACCGGCCCCCGCGCCTTCCTTGGCGCCGGAGTAACCCGACAGAAGTTGGATGACCTGCTGCCGGACCCGACCGAGGTCGGCGCCGAGCTTGACGAGGACCTGGGCGGCGACGCCCTCGCCCTCGCGGATGAGCCCGAGCAGGATGTGCTCGGTCCCGATGTAGTTGTGACCGAGCTGCAGCGCTTCTCTCAGCGACAGCTCGAGCACCTTCTTGGCTCGCGGCGTGAATGGGATGTGTCCCGACGGTGGGGACTGACCCGCGCCGATGATCTCTTCAACCTGCTGGCGGACCTTCTCTAGCGAGATCCCCAGTGATTCGAGGGCCTTGGCGGCGACCCCCTCGCCTTCATGGATCAGCCCGAGCAGGATGTGCTCGGTGCCGATGTAGTTGTGGTTGAGGAGCCTCGCCTCTTCCTGCGCGAGGACGACCACCCGGCGGGCCCTATCGGTGAAGCGTTCGAACAAGGCGGGGCCCTCCTTCTCACGTGGTCCGGGACGCACCCCGGATCCTGACTTCGATACTAGCGAGGGCTAGGTCATACCCCTCGGATGTGACTCTTACCTCATCAAACGCCCGGTCACCGCACTTCGTTCCCTTGCATCGGCAAATGCGGCCCGCCCGATTAGCCGGTCGGTTCAGTGGATCGGATCCCGGCTGGGGGTGGTGATCCCGAAGCGGGAGCGCCGGTACGAGGGGATCCGGCCCCCCTTCAGCGCGGCCCGGGGGAAAAGGTAGGGCAGATCGGGACGAAGGACCGACGTGTGGGTCCCCCGGCCGGTGAACGTGCGATCGAGCGGAACCCAGAAGAGGTCAGTGGGGATGTGGTCGTTCGGGAGGTCGTCGGCCGACGAGGGGACCGTCCACAAGCCCACCGTGCTCGGTTCGGTAGCGGCGTGGTCCGAGGCCGAGAACGAGATATCGAGGCCTCCGAACCGCTTGCCGTCGAGACGCTCCAGGACCTGAGCCAGATCGGCATCGCTCGATGACGGAAC
>DASSMG010000235.1:0-7815 GCA_035688995.1 Actinomycetota bacterium | reverse complement strand
GGCGGCGCACGTAATCGGCATCGGCGAGCGAGCAACCGGTGATCGCAGCGATGACCCGGATGACCTGCTCGTGATAGACGACGACGCCGTTGGTCTCTTGCAGGATCTTCTTGAGACTTTCGTGTGCGTAAGTCGTGTCCTCGAAACCGTGGCGACGTTCGAGGAACGGGCTGACCATGTCGGACTTGACGGGGCCGGGCCGGAACAACGAGATGTCGACGATCAGGTCGAGGAACCGGTGGGGTTGGAAGCGCGCCAGCAGCTCGCGCTGACCGGGCGACTCGATCTGGAAGCACCCGAGCGTCCTCGACGACCGGATCAATCGGTACGTCGGAAGATCGTCGTGCGGGAGATCGTCGATATCGACCGGACGGCCGACGGTGCGCTCGATCTCGGAGTTCGCGTGCGTGATCGACGAGAACATCCGCACGCCGAGGACGTCGAGCTTCGCAAGGCCCAGCTCCTCGACGTCGTCCTTGTCGGCTTGCAGCATGTTGAAACCCTGGAAGCTCTCCTGCATGGGAACCCGATCGGCGAGGTCGGGCGAGCTGAGGATCACGCCGGACGGATGCAACGCGAGATGTCGGGGGAACCCGTCGATCTGCAGACACAGCTCGAAGAGTTGCTCGAGCTGGCCGCCTCTCAGGTTCGTCCCGGCGAGCTCGGGTAATCGCTCGATCGCTTGGGGGATGTCCTTAGCCCGCACTCTCGGGAACGCCTTCGCCACGGTGTCGACCTCGTCGGGAGGAAGGCCGAGTGCCTTCCCGACCTCACGGATCGCCATGCGGGCCCGGAACGTGTCGACCATGCAACAGATCGCGGTCTGTTCGGCGCCGTAGGTGTCGAGGATGTAGTGCAGGACGTCCTCGCGACGGTGCGATTCGACATCGACGTCGATGTCGGGGATCTCCTCGCGGCGCTCGTTCATGAAGCGTTCGAACAACAGGTCGTAACGAACGGGATCGACGTCGGAGATACCGAGCACGTAACAGACGAGCGAGCCGGCCGCGCTCCCCCGGCACGATGCACGCACGCCGAGGACGTGGCGCGTGTGATCCACGATGTCGGAGACCAACAGAAAGAAGGACGCGAAGCCGAGCTTGAAGATGAGTTTCAACTCGTGCTGAAGGCGATCATCGACCTCTTTCGTGATCTTTGCGTAACGCCGTTCTGCTCCCTGGAAACAACGGCGGGCGAGGTAACCGGTGGGCGTCTCCCCGGCCGGGATCGGCACTTCGGGGAAGTGATACGTGGTGAGATCGAGCTCGTACTCGCAGGCTTCGGCGATGCGGACGCTCTCGGCCAGAGCCTCCTTGCGATCGTCGAACAGCGCATGCATCTCGGTCGGGGGCTTGAAGTAGTACTCGGAGTTCGATCGCTGCGACCGTGTCGTCGACAACGGGACGATCTCGCGGATCGCATTGAGCAGTTCGTGCGCGCCGGCATCCTTCGGGGTTGCGTAATGCACGTCGTTCGTCGCGACCGCCCGGATGCCGGTATCGGCCGCGATCGCGAGAAGGCGGTCGCGCAACATGTGACTTCCGTAGGTGCGGTGGTCGAAGACCTCGATGCGGAAGCCGTCGCCGATCGCGGCCCGCCACTTCTTTGCCGCGGCGACCGCGTGGGGAAGATGACCGGCCGCAGCAAGCCTCGCGATCGGGCCGCGCTCGCAACCCGACAACACGAACAAGCCCTCGGCGCGCTCGGCGATGGCCTCGAGCGTCGTGCCCGGCTCGCCGCGCTCGTTAGTCAGATGCGCCGCCGAGATAAGCCTGCAGAGATTCCCGTAGCCACGCGCGTTCCGAGCGATCGCGGTGACGTGATCGCCATTCGTGAGCGTGAGCTCGGCGCCATAGATCGCCTTGACCCCCGCGGCCTCGCACCCCCGAGCGAACCGCACCGCGCCGGTGAGCGAATCGTGATCGGTCATCGCGACGGCGTCGTAACCGAGCGCGGCGGCAAGGGGGCCGAGAGTCTCGGCCGGTATCGCCCCATCGCGCAACGACCAAGTCGTATGCACGTGAAGATGCACGAACCCACTCACGCTTGACCGCCGGCTCCCAGCCAGCATGCCTGCGCAGGGGGCGCGACGGCCGCCCCCCGGCGGCCTGCTCCTTCGCCGCACGCGTCTACGGACGTAGCCTGATCACGGCCCTCAGGCTGGTTGCGACTTTGCCTTTGCGCGGCGTGCGTCTCAGAGCCCCTGCTCCGGCACGCCGTCTGTGCGCCGGCTATTACGCGGGAGCGGGGATCTCCGTTCCGGTCACCTTCGCGATGAGATCGCCGGCGCCGTCGGTGATCTCGGCCTCGACGAACAGCAAGCGTTTGCCGGCTTTGAGGACGCGGCCGGTGCCGGTGATGGTCGTTCCGGCACGGGCGGGTCGCAGGAACGACACCTTCATCTCGGCGAGCGCGGGATACATCTCGGCGGGAAGGTGCGCCGCGCAGGTGGCACCGAGTACCGCATCGGCGAACGCGGCAAGGACTCCTCCCTGGAGGTTGCCGGCGGAGTTGCAGTACTCCTTCGGGACCGTCCAGGTGAACGAGATGCCCTCTTTGGGGTCGTCGGTGGCGAGACGCTCGAAGCCGAAGGCCTCGTTGGCCGGGATCGTGAAGTCGCCGTCGACGTAGGCCTCGAAGCGGGTCTTGTCGGTCACGGCGGGGACTGTATCTCTCGGGTTTTACGCGGGTGAGCGCGCTCCATACGGTTGCCCAGTTACGAAAGTTTGCTAGTCCCATAGGCGGGCCATTCGCCAGACGTCGTTGATGCGGTCGCGGTAGATGTCGTAGACGGCCGAGGGCGTGACCATGAAGCCGTCGGGGTCGAGATCGCCGGTCGCCAGCGCGCCGGACGGTCGAGCGAGGACCCGGTAGTACTCGCGCTCGCGGGCGGCGCGTCCCTGCCACCACTCCCCCGCCTCGCGCCACGAACTGAGCCGTTCGTCGATGTCGTAGCGACGGCCGCGCCACGAGAACGAGACGGGCGCGTCCGGCTCGACGGGATCCGGCGTCACGTCGATCGACTCGTCGTACCGCTTGGCCACCGCTCCTGACTTTTCGCGTCCTTCGCCTAGAAAAAGCAGGGACCCGACGGACCCACCCCGGGTGGTGGGCCAATCGGGTCCCGGTTTCCTTGTTCGCCGGGGCGCGGGGGCCGGGGAAACCCTCCGGCCGGGGAGATGGCCGGTGCGCCGACTAGCGAACGTATGTTCGATACTAGAGGCCCGACGACCCCGACGTCAAGTCATTGCGGCCGCGGATCTTTACGGTCTGAGAAAGTTGGGCGATCCGCCGTGAGATGAGAGCAATGAACGCCGGTGCCGTGCTGTACTCCGCATGAACACCGGGTTCCGAGCGAGGAGGGGCGATGCTCTACGACTGGTTGCTGGTGATCCACATCCTGGCCGCTATCCTCTGGATCGGCGGCGGAGTGATGCTCCACCTGATCTTCGTTCGCACCCGCTCCGCCGGAGACGCCTCGACCATGGCGAGACTCCTCACGAACGGGGAGTGGCTCGGCAAGGCGTTCTTCGGCCCGATCTCGGGCGTCCTCCTGCTCGCCGGCATCGCCCTCGTCCTCAAAGGCCCGTGGCAGTTCAACATGGTGTGGGTCATCCTCGGACTCGTCGGCTTCGCCGCCAGCGGTCTGCTCGGCGCGGTGTTCCTGCAGACGCCGGCGACGCAGCTCCAGTCGGTTCTCGCCGAGAAGGGATTCGACGATCCCCAGGTCAAGGCGCTCAGCGACCGCGTGTTCCTGCTGTCGAGGATCGACTTCGCCATCCTCGTCCTCGTCGTGATCGACATGACGATCAAGCCCTGGCTGTGAGCCTCTCCTAGACCGGCTCGGTCTCTTTCTCTTTGTCTTCCGCCGCGGCCTCTTCGAGGACGTGTTGCACGACGTGTTCCTCGGACTCGATCTGGATCTGCGGAACCAGCCGCGCCAGCCACTTCGGGAACCACCAGTTGAGATCGCCGAGCAGTTCCATCGTCGCGGGGACGAGCACCATCCTGATCAACGTTGCGTCCACGAACACCGCTACGGCGAGGCCCATCCCGAACAGCTTGATCGAGCGCTCCTCGAACCCGAACACGAACGACAGGAACACCGTCACCATGATCGCGGCCGCCGCGGTGATGACGCGGCCGGTGGACGCGACGCCGTTGGCTACGGCGAGGGCGTTGTCCTTCGTGCGGACGTACTCCTCCCTGATGCGCGACAACAGGAAGATCTCGTAGTCCATCGAGAGCCCGAACAGGATCGTGAACAACATCATCGGGACCCACGCATCGATGGGGCCGGTGCCGTGCACCCCGAGCAGGTCCTTGCCCCATCCCCACTGGAAGATCGCCACGATGACGCCGTAAGCCGCACCGATCGACAGCAGGTTCATGAGAGCGGCCTTGGCCGGCACCACGATCGACCTGAAGACCCCAACCAGAAGCAGGAACGACAACGCGATGACCACGCCGATGAGGATCGGTAGTCGTTGTCCGTTGACCTCGGCGAAGTCGATCGCGGCCGCGGTCTGGCCCCCGACGTAGACGTGCACGTCGGCACCATTGAGGGCCCCGGGGATCTCGTCGTCACGCAGGCGAGTCACCAGTGCGTTGGTGCGCTGATCCTGCGGTGACGTCGTGGGGAAGACGGTGATGATGGCCGCGTCACCGGCCTCGTTCGGGAACGGTGGGGTGACGGCGGCAACGCCCGGCACTTCCGCGAGTTGCTGCGACAGCGAGTTCAACGTTTCGAGAGCCTGGGGATCGTCCACGTCGGCCGCCAGGAGAAGGGGCCCGTTGAACCCGGGCCCGAAGCCCTCGCTCAACAGATCGTAGGCACGGCGGCTGCTGCGATCGACGTCGTTGGTTCCCGCGTCGGGGAACCCGAGGTTGATCGAGAACAGCGGTAGCGACAGCGTCACGATCACGACCAGGGTCGTCAGCAGCATGATCACCGGACGTCGCTGGATGACCCGGCTCCAGCGGAACATCATCGAGGTCTCGTCGCCGATCTCCTTGCTGTGGAAGAGAGGCAGACGCCACTTGTCGATGTTGTGCCCGACGAATCCGAGCATGGCCGGGAGCAAAGTGATCGACGCCAACATCGTCACCGCGACCGTCGCGGCCCCTCCCACTGCCACACCCTCGACGAAGGCGAAGCCCATCAGAAGGATCCCGAGCAGGGAGATCACGACGGTGATCCCGGCGAACACGACGGCTCGACCCGATGTCGTGAGCGCGACGAGTGTGGCGGGTTCGGGGTCCATCCCCTGATGCAAGAGCTGCCGGTAGCGCGTCACGATGAACAGCGCGTAATCGATACCGACGCCGATACCGATCATCGAGGCGAGCTGCGGCGTGAAGTTCGGGACGCTCAGGAAGTTGGCGAACAGCAGCACCATCGAGATCCCGATGCCGATGCCGAAGAGCGCGGACAGGATCGGGAGGCCCATCGCGATGACCGATCCGAACGCGATGACGAGGATGATCATGGCGGCGAGGATCGCGATGCCCTCTCCCCCGCCGGGGTTCTCGAACTCACCGAATTGGACCAGCGGACCGCCCGGCTCGATCACGACGCCGCCGCCCTCGGCGGCGTCCGCTTCTGCCATGAGCTTCTTGATGACCGACACGGGGACCTGATCGCCCTCGATGCGCTCGAAGTGGACGGTTGCGAACGCGATGGTTCCGTCCGGCGCGATCTGCCGCTGGCCGGCCTCGGAGTAAGGGCTATCGATGCGAAGGACGTACCTGAGGTCGGCCAGCTCGGCGAAGAGGCCCTCCATGCGCTTCTGGACCGCCGGGTCGGTGACACCCGCATCGGCCTTGAAGACGATGTCTGCGGTATCGCCCGCCTGCTCCGGGAAACGTTCCTTGAGGACGTCGAGAGCCTTCTGCGACTCGGCCCCCGGGAGCGAGAAGTCGGTCGAGTACTTGCCGCCGGCCACCAGCTGCAGGCCTATGAAGGCGACCAGTGCGACAACCCATAGCAACAGCATCCAGCGGCGGTGGCGGAAGCTCCAGCGCGCGACATTTTCGAGCATCGTCGGTGATCCTCCTGGGGTTTAAGGGCTTGAAAAGCTCAACAAGACGGTACCGGTGCAGCCTTCCCGGCAACACCACTTTCGGCGGCCGACTTCGGCCCGCTCCGGGTGGCTCCGGACGGCGACCCTCCGGGGACGTGACGGCTCAGCGGGGTCCGGACGACAGGAACCGGGAGATCGCGTCGACGTATTTCGCCCCCGAGCCCGTGTTGTAGAGGACCACGGGGCCGTGCAGCTCGCCGGTCGCCTCGAGAGCGTCGGCGGCGGCCAGGGTCGTGGCCCCCTCGGGGCAGGCGTAGACGCCTTCGATGGCGGCGAACATCCTCATGCCGCGCACGATGTCGCTTTCGGACACCGCCATCACCGCTCCGCCGCTGTCACGGATCTGGCTGAGCACCTCGGTTCCCTCGATCGGGCGGGGGACGCGCAGTCCGGCCGCGATCGTCATCGGGTCCTCGTCCCAGGGAAGCACCTCGTCGTCACCTCGCTCGAAGGCGCGGGCTATAGGCGCTGCGTTGGCGGCCTGGACACCGATCAAACGGGGGCCGGGCCCCGTCGCCCATCCGAGTGCGGTGACCTCGGACACGGCCTTGGCCGCGGCCCACGCGGCGACGCCTCCCCCCACCGGGATGAACATCGTGGCGGGGAATCGCATCGAGGTGTCGTCGCCGAACCCGTCGAACACCTCGAGCCACGCCGCCTTCTTGCCGTCGATGCGATAGGGCTCGAAGAACGTTGCCGCGTAGAACGCCCCTCTCTCGTCGGCGAGCTCCTTGGCGCGATCCCCTGCATCGGCGATCGTCCCGTCGACCAGGACCAGCTCACCGCCGGCGAGCGTCACTTCGGTCTGGTTCGCCACCGGCGCACGATCCGACATCACCACCGTGATCCGGAGCCCGGCACGAGCCGCGTAGAGCGACCACGTGCCCCCTGCGTTCCCGGCGGTGGGCATCACGATCTCTTCGACGCCGAGCTCCCGGGCCCGGCTCAGCGCTACGCACGCACCGCGGGCCTTGAACGTCCCACCGGGAAGGATCCCGTCGTCTTTGATCCAGATCTCGGTACCGAGTCGCTCGGACAGTCGTGGAGCGAACAGAAGGGGCGTTTCGGGCTCGCCGAGCGACACCGGATCCCCTTCGACCGGTAGCAGCTCGCGGTAGCGCCACGTTCCGGGGGGACGCTTGCGTACTTCGGCGAGATCGAGGGGGCCGAGGTCGTAGCGCGGAACGAGCGGGCCGCCGCACGTGCACCGCTGCTGGAGAACGCTTGCGTCGTGATGCTCGTTGCAGCGCGCGCATTCGAGATGGGACAAGCGGGTCATTCCGGGAAGTTAACCAAACCTCAATCCATCCCCCTTGCCGATTGCGAATAGTCGGGCGGATGCTGGACGACGCCCCGAGACAAGGAGGGATGGACGTGGCCGAACACCCGAACGCCGCAAGGCTCCGCGAGGGTTATGCAGCCTTCGCAAGCCAGGACATCGAGAAGCTCAACGAGTTCTTCGCCGACGACATCGTGTGGCACGTACCGGGGCGGAGCCCGCTCGCCGGCGACTACAAGGGCAAAGAAGAGGTCTTCGGTTTCTTCATGAAGCTAGCCGGGCTGGCTCCGAACTTCAGCTTCGACGTCCACGATTGCCTCGCCAACGACGATCACGCGGTCGCGCTGCTCACTGCGCATGGGGAGCGGAACGGAAAGATCCTCGACGAGATCGCCGACCTCGAGCTGGGGGACAAGCAGGACGCGGTCCTCAAGGGCAACGCCGCCCGCCTCC
>DASSMG010000234.1:0-3626 GCA_035688995.1 Actinomycetota bacterium | reverse complement strand
CTACAAGAAGAGAGGCGATCAGCTGCGCCCCGATCGGGTGGTGGGGCAATGAAGACGCTTTTCGGGATCGATCAACTCGAGGCTCCGGAGTCGGGTTCCGTGGTCACGATCGGCACTTTCGACGGCGTTCACTTGGGCCATCGCGCACTCATCGCTCGCGCGATCGGCGAAGCCCGCACCCGCGACGCGGCCGCAGCGATCCTCACGTGGGACCGACATCCGGCACTCACGTTGCGTCCCGAGAAAGCGCCCACGATGCTCTCGACCCCCGAACGCAAGATCGAGCTCCTGTCCGAGGTGGGTGTCGACATCCTCGCGGTCGTGCCCTTCGACCACGCCTTGTCGCAGTGGCCGGCGGAGCGTTTCGTCACCGACGTCCTCGTGAAGGGTCTCGGCGCGCGCGCTGTCGTCGTCGGTGGGAACTGGCGCTTCGGGAAGGGACGAACCGGCGATGTCGCGCTGCTGCGCGGGATGGGGGAGGAGCTCGGATTCGAAACGCTCGGCATCGATCTCGAGCAAGCGGCGGGCGAGGTCATCTCGTCGAGCCGTATCCGTGCGGCGATCGCGGCGGGAGATCTCGCCGTTGTGACCCGGTTGCTGGGTCGTCCGTTCGACGCCGACGGGGTTGTGGTCCACGGGGACGACCGCGGTCACAAGCTCGGCTTCCCGACCGCGAACGTGGAGATGCCACCCGGCATCGCACACCTGCCGCGCGGGGTCTACGCGGGCCGAACCCGCGTGGGGGGTGACGCAACGATGGTGCCGTCCCACGACCGCAAACCCGTCGCACCGGAGGGCTGGTACGCGGCCGCGATCAACGTCGGGGTGAATCCGACGTTCGGTGGCGACCCCGAGAAGCACGAGCCGCGGATCGAGGCCTACATCCTGGACCTCGATGCCGACCTCTACGGGCGCGAGCTACGCATCGAGTTCTGGGAGCGGCTCCGGGACGAAGAGAAGTTCGATTCCGAAGCGGCGCTCATCGAACAGATGGAGAAAGACGTCGAAAGGACGAAGGAGATAGTGAGATGACTCTTCCCGAGTCCGTTAGCGCCGCGGTTACTTCCGGTGCCTACGCTCACGTGACAACTCTGAACGCGGATGGATCACCGCACGTGTCGCTCGCGTGGACGGGCATCGAAGACGACGAGATCGTCATCGGGACCCTTTCCGACCAGCGGAAGTTGCAGAACGTCCGGCGCGACCCGCGCGTCGTCCTCTCGTTCGAGTTCGATCGGCTCAACGAGTGGGGGCTCAGGGAGTACCTCGTTGTCACCGGGAGGGCCCGCGTCACCGAGGGGGGTGCACCGGAGCTGCTGCAGAAGCTGGCCCGGATCTATCTCGGCCCGGACGTGACGTTTCCCCCCATGCCCAACCCCCCGGCCGGGTTCGTGACCCGGGTTTCCGTCGACCGGATCTCCGGCGTCGGGCCCTGGGCATCCGAATAGCAGGAGTCCCCCTCACAAGGCCGAATCATCCGGCTATGCGCCGGCTCATCCTGGTTCTCTGTCTCCTCGCGGTGTCCCTTCCGCTTTATCCCGCGGGCTCCGCGCACGCCCAGAGCGTCAACTGCTCCCAGGCCTACGAGACGATCCGCGGTTACATCCCGGTCGCCCAGGGAACGCCGGACGCGACCGAGCTCCACTACCAGGTCGAGCTCCCGAATCCCGCCGTCGCGGGATCGGGCCCCTACGCCTCGGTCCTGGATTACTCGGGCTACGAGCCCGGCATCTACATCTACGACGGCCTCGACGACCACTTCCTCTGTCAGGGCTACGCGGTGATCGGTCTGAACATCCGGGGAACCGGTTGTTCCGGAGGGAAGTTCGACTACTTCGAGCCCCGTCAGGCAGAGGACGGCCGCGAGGCGATCGAGTGGCTCACGAAGCAGGACTGGAGCAACGGACGCCTCGCGATGGTCGGCAAGTCGTATCCCGGGATCACACAGCTTTTCGTCGGCGGGCAACCGGGCCCGGACGGTCAACCACCCCAGACCCCGAAGGGGCTCGTTGCGATGGTTCCCGGTCACGTCTTCGGCGATCTCTACCGTGACGTTCCGTATCCGGGCGGGATCATGAACGTCACGTTCGCCGCGGGATGGTCGGCGGGCCGGATCTACGAACCGTTCACGGCACCGATGGAGCATTACCAGGACACCGGCGATCAGGAGTGCGTCCGCAACATGGCGGAGCACGTCCAGAATCCGCCGTTCAACCCGTTCGTGCGCGCCGCCTCCAATCAATACGACGGTGATCTCTTCCACGAACGGTCGCCCTGGTACTGGGTGAAGAACATCGATGTCCCGACGATGCTCGTTGAAGCGTGGCAGGACGAAGAGGTCGGCTCGCGCGCTACGGAACTCACCGAACGCTTCGACCCCGACCTGACATGGCGAGCGATCTTCACGAACGGCAGCCACGGTGAGTACTACGGTCACGACGTACTTCCCTACATCGACGAGTTCCTCCGCTTCTACCTCGCGCAGGAGATCCCGTCGCGCTTCCAGGGCGGAACGGTGTCGACGTTCGTGCCGAAGCACGACAACGCGGGATCCGTGCGCAGCGGGAAGGGCAGCTACGTGACGCGCCCGGAGACCTACGACGAGGCTCTCTCCCGTTACGAAGCGGAACCAAAGGTGCAGATCAACTGGGAGAACCGCGACGACAGTGCCGCGTGGATCTCTCGGTACGGCGACTGGCCGATCCCGTCTACGAAGGTGTACCGCCTGAACCTCACGGCCGATGGGAAGCTCACCGAAGGCGATGCAGCACCCGGCACCGTCGATTACCGCTACCAGCCCGGCAGCTCGCAGCAACGGGGTGGTTACAAGTTGACCGACAAGATCCCCGACGTCCCCGACAACGTTCCCGCCACCTGGGAGGAGCGTCCCGCGGAAGGAACGTCGGCGATGTTCGAGACGGCACCGCTCGATTCCGACAAGGTGTTCGCGGGGCCGGGGTCGCTCGACCTGAAACTGTCCTCAACCGCTCCCGACACCGACCTACAGGTCACTCTCACCGAGGTGCGTCCCGACGGTCAGGAGATGTTCGTGCAGCAGGGATGGCTGCGCGCTTCTCACCGGAAGGAAGATCCGGAGCTGTCCACACCGCTGCGACCGTTCCAGACCCACGTCGCGACCGACGTGCAACCCCTCGTTCCGAGTCAGCCGTCGTCGATGCGTGTCGAGATCTTCCCGTTCGGTCACGTCTTCCGTGCGGGTTCGCGGATCCGGATCTACGTCGAGGCACCACACGTCAAGCCCGACCTGTGGGGTTTCGCGATCCTTCCCACCCCCGCGGTCAACACGATCTACACGGGCCCCGGCGCATCCTCGCTTGCGCTTCCGCTGTTGGACGGCGAGGCACCCCGGGCGCCGCTTCCCGCTTGTCCGCTCGACAACCAACCGTGTCGCACTGCTAACTAGCTACCAGGCACCGCCTCCACCACCGCCACCACCGAATCCACCACCGCCGGAGAACCCCCCGCCTCCACCACTCGAGGTCGACACCGCGACGTGGCTGATCGAATGCGAGATATCGGCGATCGCGAACGAGGAGTTGCCGGTCCCGAGGGGGCCGTGCGGCGCGATCCAATAGATGTTGCTCTGGGTCTGGAGCTCTTCGGGG
>DASSMG010000233.1:0-28577 GCA_035688995.1 Actinomycetota bacterium | reverse complement strand
GACCAGGGGGCCGGCGACCACGGGAACGGTGGAAACGGCAAGTGCGCTGGTTGCACCGGCAAGTCGGACTACAAGAACCCACCGGGCCAGCACCCGGGCGACCACAACAACGGTTACGAGTGTGACCACAACGGTGGCGTGGGCCGGGGCAATCCCCCTCACAGCCAGTGTCGTCCGAAGCCGACGAACTCACCGTCACCATCGCCGTCGACATCGAGCCCTTGCGTCGGAGGTACCTGTACTCCGCCGTGTGTCGGCGCCACCTGCTCCCCGAGCCCGTCTCCGTCCACGCCGTGCGTGGGTGCGAACTGCTCGCCGAGCCCGTCGCCATCGACACCTTGCACCGGGCCGAACTGCTCTCCGAGCCCATCACCGTCGGTGAGCGGCAACATCATCGAGCGTTGTGACGCCGACGAGACGATGCCCGGGATCCAGGCGTGCACGAACCCGCCCGAGGTGTGCGACGCCAACGGAGACATGGCCGGCACGCAGGTCTGCGGCAATCGGATCGAAGGGCGTTCGGGAACCCAGACGCTTCCCTTCACCGGCTCGACCGCGGGGCTGTTCGTCTACGCCCTGATCGCCATCGCCCTCGTTATCGGCGGATGGCAATTGCTGACCCGCAGGAAACCGGACTCGCAGTAGTCGAGCACTTGAACGAGATCAACGCCGGGGGCCCTCCAGGGGCCCCCGGTTCGCGTTCGCGCTCGTATCCTGGGGCGATGCATTACCTCGATCACGCCGCGACGACCCCGGTCTTGCCGGAGGTCCGCGGCGCCATGATGGCGGTCCTGGAGGAGGACTTCGGGAACCCGTCCTCGGTGCACGCTTACGGGCGCCGAGCCAAGGCCCTGGTGGAAGACGCGCGCGAAAAGGTCGCGCTGGCGGTGGGGGCCGGCCCATCCGAGATCGTGTTCACCTCGGGCGGCACCGAGGCCGACAACCTCGCGCTCAAGGGCGTCATGGCAAAGCTCCGGGGCAACGGGAATCACCTCATCACGACCACCTTCGAGCACCACGCGGTTCTTGACACCGCGGATGCTCTGGCGCGCTCCGGGGCGGACGTCACGAAGGTCGCCGTGGGAACCGACGGGTTGGTAGATCCCGATCGGATAGCGGCCGCCGTGAACGCCGGTTCCGTTCTGGCGTCCGTGATGACCGTCAACAACGAGATCGGCACCGTGCAGGACATCGCGGCCGTGACCGAAGCCGTCAAGGGACGGGAACCCCGGGTCCTCGTGCACACCGACGCGGTGCAGGCGCTCGGCAACGTCCCGGTGGATCTCCACGGGTGGGGCGTCGATCTGGCGGCATTCGCGGCCCACAAGCTCGGCGGCCCCAAGGGTGTGGGCGCGCTGTTCGTTCGTTCCGGCGTCCCGATCGAAGCGATCCTCGACGGCGGCGGTCAGGAGCGGGGCGTGCGATCCGGGACGCTCAACGTGCCGGGCATCGTCGGATTCGGGACCGCGGCGGAGATCGCCGCGAAGGAAGTCCACGCGAAGCACGATCGGGTCAGTGGGCTGCGCGACGCGCTGCTGGATGGGATCACCTCGGCGATCCCGGACGTGGTCGTTAACGGGAGTCTCGATCGCCGAGCCCCGGGAAACGTGAGCGTCTGCATCCCGGGGGCCGACGGCGAGACCCTGCTCCTGTTACTCGATGGTGCCGGCATCGCGTGCTCGTCGGGGTCGGCTTGCGCGTCGGGGGCGCTGGATCCCTCTCACGTGCTCCTCGCGATCGGCGTGCCGCGCAAGATAGCGAAGGGGAGCTTGCGGTTCTCGCTCGGCCGCGACTCGACCCAAGCGGACGTCGACGCGGTCCTGACGGCTCTTCCCGAAGCGGTCCGGCGCGCAAGGAAGGTCGCGTGAGCCGGAAAGCCGTAGTCGCGATGTCGGGCGGGGTCGATTCCTCGGTCGCCGCGGCGCTGATGGTCGAGCAGGGCTACGACGTGACCGGCGTGATGCTGAAGCTGTGGCAGGGCGACGATCTCAACACGAACTCGGGCTGCTGCAACCTCGGCGCGGCCGAAGACGCCCGTCGCGTTGCCGACGTCCTCGGCATCCCGTTCTACGTGCTGAACCTCGCCGAGCGATTCGACGCGACGGTCATCGAGGATTTCCACCGTGACTACGCCGCCGGTCGCACTCCGAACCCGTGCGTGCGATGCAATCAGTGGATCAAGTTCGGTGCCCTCATGGGGCGCGCCGACGCTCTCGGAGCCGACGTCCTGGTGACGGGCCACTACGCGCGGATACGTCGGAGCGGCGGTGCCTACCGACTGCTTCGGGGCGTCGACGTGACCAAGGACCAGTCCTACGTCCTCTGGATGCTCGACCAGCGAGACCTCGCGCGTACGCGCTTCCCGGTCGGCGAGCTTCGAAAGACCGAAACGCGTGCGATCGCGGCGGATCTCGGCCTCCGGACGGCGCGCAAACCGGACTCGATGGAGATCTGCTTCGTCCGCAACGGGGACACGGCGACTTACGTCGACGACCGCATCCCCGAGGCATCGGTGCCCGGGGAGATCGTCGATCGCGACGGGACCGTCCTGGGCGCACACCGCGGGATCGGTCACTACACGGTGGGGCAGCGGAAGGGGTTGGGCGTCTCGCTGGGCGAGCCGATCTTCGTAACTGCGATCGACGCGGCCTCCAACAGGGTCGTCGTGGGTCGTCGTGACGACCTTGTCGTGGGAGGGATGACCGTTGCCGAGGCGAGCTACGTCGGAGAGGTGATCGCTCCGGGATCGTCGGTCCTCGTTCAATACCGCGCCCACGGCGATGTGGTTCGAGGGACCGTCACCACGAGCACCCCGGCGAACTTCGCGGTCGAGTTACCCGACGGCGCGCGCGCGATCGCCCCGGGCCAATCCGCCGCGCTCTATTCATCGGCCGATCCCGACGAGCTGATTGGCGGCGGCATCATCGAGGCGACGATCCCGGCCGCCGTTCCCGCTTGAGCGAGCGCTCCCGCGACGTCCTCCGCTCCGAGTTCGCTCGTGCCGCGGCGACGTTCGCCGAACGAACGAAAGGGCGCTTCGACGAGCTCGGAGTCGTCGAGTTCGCCGACGTGGAACCCGGCGGAACCGTTGCAGAGGTCGGGGCAGGAACCGGGAACTTCCTGCAACTCTTCGGGGGCACGGCGGCGTTCTCGATCGCGATCGACCTGACTCCTGCGATGCTGGCGGAAGCTCGATCCCGATTCCCCGACATGGGTCTCCTCGTAGCAGACGGGATCGCCCTGCCCCTGAAGTCCCGTTCCGTAGACCTCGTCGCGTGCGCGCAGATGCTGCATCACGTGAGCGAGCCGTTGCCGTTGCTGAAAGAGATGCGGCGGATCGCGCGCGGACGTGTGCTCGTGGTCGATCAGGTCGCGACCGAGAACTACGAGCAGACCCGCTTCATGAACGAGCTCGAGATCGCACGAGATCCTTCGCATGCGGTCTCGCGGTCGCCGTCCGCGTTCCGGGTATTGCTGCGGGCGGCCGGGCTGGAGATCGTCAAGGAGAAACTGTCGGAATCGACTCAACGGATGTCGACCTGGATGGCGCCGGGCGAGTTTCCACCCGAACGCTTCGCCGCGGTGGAGGGCTTCATCGAGAGATTCGGACCCGAGACCGGCATGGATTTCCGGCGCGAGGGGGACGAGTGGGCGTTCACCCGACGGCGCGCGATGTTCCTGTGCGAGCGTGGTTGAGAAGATAGAAGCGTGACGAAGGCCCAGGCGAAGAAGCGCGTCGCGGAACTCCGCGACAGCATCGACTATCACAGCTACCGGTATCACGTCCTCGACGACCCAGAGGTTGCCGACGCGGAGTACGACGCGCTCGTCGGCGAGCTTATGAAGCTGGAGGCCGAGTTCCCGGACCTGATCACGCCCGACTCGCCGACGCAGCGAGTCGGCGCGCCGCCCTCGGACCTGTTCACGCCGGTCGAACACCGAACTCCGATGATGTCGCTCGACAATTGTTTCTCTCTAGAGGAACTGCAAGCGTGGGGCAAGCGCGTAGAGCGGGGGATAGGGACCGCGTCCGGCTTCGTGACCGAGCTCAAGATGGACGGGGTCGCGGTGAATCTGATCTACGAGGGCGGAAGCTTCGTGAAGGGCGCGACGCGTGGAGATGGGCGCGTCGGCGAGGACATCACCGCCAACCTGCGCACGATCGCCGCGGTACCGATGAAGCTGCGGGGGAAGGTGCCGTCGGTGCTGGAGGTCCGCGGCGAGGTCTACATGCGGACCGACGACTTCGAGAAGCTCAATCGCTCGCTCGAGGAGCAGGGCCTCAAGGCGTTCGCGAACCCTCGTAACAGCGCGGCGGGATCGCTCAGGCAGAAGGACCCGAAGGTCACGGCGGTGCGGAAGCTGTCGCTCGTCTGTCACGGCGTCGGATACGTCGAGGGGACGCGCTTCAAGTCGCATCGAGAGGCGCTGGAAGCCCTGAGGGATTGGGGGCTCCGTACGAACCCCGAGAACCGTCTCGTCGAGACCCTCGACGACGTCCACGAGTTCTGTCGTCACTGGCAGGAGCACCGGCACGACGTGCCCTACGAGATCGACGGGTGCGTCGTCAAGGTCGATTCGATCGCGCAGCAGGAGGAACTTGGTTTCACCGCGAAAGCTCCGCGATGGGCGATCGCGTACAAGTTCCCTCCCGAGGAGCGCACGACGAAGCTCGAGAACATCTTCGTGCACACCGGACGGACGGGGGCCGTCACGCCTTTCGCGCAGCTCGATCCCGTGTTCGTCGGCGGCGTGACGATCACGACCGCAACGCTCCACAACGAGGACGAGGTTGCGCGCAAGGACGTGCGACCCGGCGACACCGTGATCGTCAGACGCGCAGGTGACGTCATCCCCGAAGTCGTCGGGCCCGTCCTGACCAAGAGGCCCAAGGGCACCAGGCGCTGGAAGTTTCCGAAGGAATGCCCCTCGTGCCACAGTGAGCTCGTTCGTAACGAGGGTGAAGCCGTCACGCGCTGCGTGAACGTCGACTGCCCGTCGCAACGGATCGAGAAGCTCTTCCACTTCGCGGGGCGCGGGGGCATGGACATCGAGGGTCTCGGCTATCAGACCGTCTTCGCGATGGTCGAGCGCGGGTGGCTAAAGGACTACGGCGACATCTACTTCCTGACCGCCGAGCAGGTCGGGGAGCTCGAGGGGTTCAAGGACAAATCGATCACGAACCTGATGACCGCGATCGAGAACTCTCGGACGCGGGACCTGGGCCGCGTGATCACCGCGCTCGGCATCCCGCTCGTCGGTGGAACGGTCGCGAACCTGCTTGCCCGCGAGGTGCGCTCGCTCGAGAAGCTCGCCGACATGACGGAAGAGGAACTCGTCGCGATCGAAGGGATCGGCCCGATCATCGCCCGTTCGATAGCGTCGTTCTTCGCCGAGCCGCGCAATCGTGAGGTCCTCGAGAAGCTTCGGGCCGGCGGCGTCAAGCCGGTGCCTCCGCCCGCTGCGAAGGAGGGCCCCCTGACCGGAATGAATTTCGTGATCACCGGGACGCTCGAGACGTTCAGCCGAAGCGAGGCCCAGAAGGCGATCGAGGAGCGCGGGGGCAAGGTGGTCGGCAGTGTGTCGAAGAAGACGAACTACGTCGTGGTCGGCGAGAACCCCGGCGCGACGAAATTCGACAAAGCTCAAGACCTGGGCATCCCGACCCTCGACGAAAAAGCCTTCAAGTCCCTCCTGGCCCCCTAGCCCCCCTCCGCCGAGTGGTGAATCAGGCCGCTATATGGCGACTGACTCACCACTCGGCGGTCGGTTCTCGAGGTGGCCGCGGATCATCGCAGCCACTTTCTCGGGTTCGAAGCGCAGCTGTGCCCAGGTGAAGCGCAAGACTCGCCACCCGAGGAGCTGGAGTTCGTTGTCGCGCCTGCGGTCGGCTTCGAACGTCTCGCGGTCCGAGTGCCATGCATAGCTGTCGACCTCGATCAGAAGTCTGGCATGCGCGTAGCAGTGGTCGATCCTCACTAGTCGATCGGGTAACTGGATCAAGTACTGACGCTCTGGTTCCGGCAACGAGAAATCCCTGATGATTTCGTCTAGGAGCCGCTCAAGCTCAGAGTCGTCGGGTGCGTTACCCGGCGTCCTGGCATTGAGGAAAGACCGAAGGATCGCGATCCCTCGTCTTCCCTTCGTCCACTGCTCCTCATAGAGCAGCCACATCTGACCCAAAGAAGTGATGTCGCGGGCCAGCGCTTGGTCAAGAGCGCGCTCGGCTCGCCGGTGTTTGATCCCCGCAAGATCGAGAAGCGTCCATCTTGGAGAGGTGACGGGGATGTTCTTGATGTGATCGACGTTGTCGATCAGCTCTCGCCGGATCCGGTGAACGCGGAAAGGCAACTCCACATTCCGTTTGGATCGAATGGTGGAGATCTCGACGCCGGCCGATTCAAAGCCTGCAAATCCCCACAGCCGAGCAGCAGCTCCGAAGGAAAGGGCTGCTCCATCTCCAGCCCACAGGCATGCCGCCATGGCACTTTGCTCCCACGAAGAAGGGCACCCATTGATCAGGTAAACCTCAGGCAACGTGGGGAGCCACCGTTTGGACATGATTCGTTTCGCGATCTGATGGCGCGACAGACCCACCGCTAGGGCCTGCGTCCGATTGATCAAGCCGAATTGACGGCGAGCTAGTTCGCTGCACCGCTCATCTGCGTCCATGACGCGATGGAATCCCAGCGTGAACGCCAACTAAGTGAGTCCCACCACATCGAGTGGTGACACGGGCCGATATTTGGCGACTGATTCACCACTCGGCGGGAGGGGCGGGGGGAGGGGAGGGGAAAAAGGAACCGGCGCGGGGGTTACCCGCGCCGGTTTGATGCTGGTTCGCTTCGCCACCCGTACTTCGTCGATGACGCCCGGGGGACCAAGTCCCGGGACGGGGGACGCCGGTGAACCGGTTGGATTCTGCCCGTGGCCTGCTGTTGCGAGGTGGTCAGAATCCAGTGGTGCTCAGGCCACGTCTAGCAGCCGGTCACCTCGTGAGGTCCGTCGAAACTAGGTAACAGTCTGGACCACCTCCTTTCTCACGTGCCGCAATTTCACCACAGGTACTAGCCCTATCCGCGCAACTTTTCAGAAAAGAGATCGCCGGGATCGCGCGAACGGAGCAGCCCGATCGGGAACCCGGCGCAAATCCCAGCCGACCCGACGGAAAGCCGATCCGACCCGACGGAAAGCCGAGCCGACCCGACGGAAAGCCGACCCCAGCCCCAAGCCAAGCCCGGCCGAACCCGACCAGACCGGCGGGACGGGGCCATCGGTGGCCTGGCTATACTCGATCCCCGGACTTGACCGAATGGTCAACTTTGCGGCTTCGCCCTTCGGAGGGCGTTTTGGGCTTCGATCTTCAACTGACAGAAGAGCAGCAGGCGCTGCGCGACACGCTGCACGACTTCGCCGACAACGTCGTGCGGCCCGCCGCCCGCGAGTCCGAAGAGGCCCGCCACGTCCCCGACTCCCTCGCCGCTCAGATCCACGAGATCGGCGTGGCGGCCCCCGTGGAGGAGGGCTACGGCGGAGGGGGCACCTTCGATGCCGTCACCTATTGCATCGCCGTCGAGGAGCTCGCATGGGGCGACCCCGGCATCGCCTACCAGGTGTTCGGTTCGGGACTCGCCGCGATCGTCGTCGGGCTCGCCGGGTCGGACCAACAGAAGAAGGACCTGCTCCCGCGCTTCGTCGAGTCGCCGCCGAAGTCGTTCGTGGCGATCGGCGAGAAGGTCGCGCTGGGCGACCTCGAGAGTCTCGACACCACCATCGACGGCGACAAGGTCCGCGGCGAGAAGTACGGGGTCCTCGGAGCCGATTCCGCCGACGTCGGTGTGGTCGTGGGCCGGAGCGGGGACGACCTCGCTGCGGTTCTCGTAACCGAGCCGACGTCTTACGAAGTCGTCAAGCCGGAGGACAAGCTGGGGCTCGAAGCGGCCCCCACCTTCGTCGTCCGCTTCGACGGCGCCGGTGACGCTCTCGCGCCGGGGCCGGAACTCACCAAGGCGATCCTGTGGTCGAAGCTGCTGACCGGAGCTCTCGCGATCGGGTGCGCCCGGGCCTCGCTCGAGTACGCGTCGACCTACGCGACCGAACGCGAGGCCTTCGGGAAGCCCATCGGTGCCTTCCAGGCGATCTCGTTCCGGATCGCCGACATGGCCATCGAGGTCGACGCGGCGCGTCTCGCAGTGTGGCGAGCGGCGTGGAAGATCGATCGCGGTGACGCCACCTTCGCCGACATCGCCGAGGCCAACGGACACGCGCTTGCGGCCGCGGTGAGGTGCGGCGACGACGGCGTACAGGTTCTGGGGGGCCACGGCTACATCCGGGATCACCTCGTCGAGAAGTGGTACCGGGACGCGGCGACGCTGTCGGCCTTCGATCCGCCCGAGCTCGGCGGCGACGACTCCGTAGCGCGCAGCGTCTTCGCAGGAGGTAACGGCTGATGCCGATCGACTTCGAGATGGACGAGCGGGTCGCCTTCGTACGGGATTACGTCCACGACTTCGCCAAGAACACACTGCGTCCGCTGGCGCGAGAGGCAGACGAGAAGGGCAAGCTCCCGGTCGAGACGATCAAGCAACTCGGCCAGTTCGCCGGCAACCGTGCGTCGATCACTCCCGAGGAAGGCAAGCCCAGCGCCGAGCGTCCCGCGTCGATCGCCGCGATGATGGCGGTCGTCGGATCCGAGGAGCTCGCGTGGGGCGACCCCGCGGTTCTCCTCAACATCCCCGGCCCCGGTCTCGCGGCACCTTCGATCCGGGCATCGGGCACTCCGGAACAACAGAAGAAGTTCCTCGACGACATCTTCAACGTCGAATCCGACGAGCCGCGCTTCGGCGCTCTTGCGGTGACCGAGCCCCAAGCGGGCTCCGACGTCTCCAACGTTCAGACGACCGCGGTCCGGGACGGCGACGAGTGGATCCTCAACGGCACCAAGGTGTTCTGCACGAACGGGGCACGCTCCGAGATCGTCGTGGTGAACGCGACCGTCGACAAGTCCCTCGGTCGTCAGGGTCAGAAGTTCTTCGTCGTCGAGAAGGGAACACCCGGCTTCAAGGTCGGGAAGCTCGAGAGCAAACTCGGCATCCGTGCGTCCGAAACCGCGGAGCTGATCCTCGACGACTGCCGCATCCCGTTCGACAACATCCTCGGTGGTGAGGCCGCGCTCGAGCCAAAGGGCTCGGGTTTCAAGGGGACGATGAAGACGTTCGACTCGTCGAGGCCTTCGGTCGCGGCGATGGGGCTCGGGATCGGTCGCGCCGCGTACGAGTACGCACGCGATTGGGTCGCGCGGGAGTTGCCGATGACCACGAACTTCCCGCGCAAGCACGCCATCGAGCAGAAGCTCGGGCAGATGAAGCGTGAGCTGGGAGCGGCCCGCGGCCTCGTGTGGAAGGCAGCGTGGATGGCCGACAACAAGATCTCGAACTCGAAAGAGGCCTCGATGGCCAAGGCCTACGCGCCGCAGGCCGCCCTGCGCGCGTGCATCGGTGCGATCCAGATCATGGGCCCCGAGGGCTATTCCAAGGAGCACCTCGTCGAGAAGTGGTACCGCGACATAAAGGTCTACGACATCTTCGAAGGAACGGGACAGATCCAACGCGTTGTCATCAGTCGCAAGATCCTCGGGCGCCTCGACTGAGCGCCCGGTTAGTTCGAGTGGAGGTTACGGATGCCTAATCTGGACGGCAAGGTAGCGATCATCACCGGCGCGGGTCGGGGTATCGGCCGCGAGCACGCGCTCGCTCTCGCGGACGCGGGGGCCAAGATCGTTGTGAACGACCTCGGCGGGTCGACCGCAGGGGAAGGTCAGGACACAACCCCGGCGCAGTCGGTTGCCGACGAGATCAAAGCCGCCGGTGGGGAAGCGACCGCGAACTACGACAACGTCGCCGACTACCAGGGCGCCGAGAACATGATCAAGCAGGCGATCGGCGACTTCGGCCGTCTCGACATCCTCGTCAACAACGCGGGGATCCTGCGTGACCGCATGCTCGTGAACCTCGCCGAGGACGAGTGGGACGCGGTGATCAACGTGCACCTCAAGGGCCATTACGCGCCGACCCGTCACGCCGCCGCTTACTGGCGCGAGCAGAGCAAAGCCGGGAACCAGATCAACGGCCGCGTGATCAACACGTCGAGCCCTTCCGGCGTTTTCGGGAACATCGGCCAGACGAACTACGGAGCGGCGAAGGCAGGTATCGCTGCCTTCACGATCATCGCGGCGCAGGAGCTCGGTCGTTACGGCGTCACCGTCAACTGCCTGGCCCCCAACGCGCGCACGCGGATGACCGAGCAGACCTTCGGCGACATGGCACAGCCCGAAGAGGGTCAGTTCGATGCGCTGGATCCGAAGAACATCTCGCCGGTCGTCGTTGCACTTGCGAGCGACGAAGCGCAGAACATCACCGGTCAGTGTTTCTTCATCTACGGCGGCGTTATCAACGTGCTCAAGCCGTGGGACGTCGGCACGGTCATCAAGAAGGACGACGGCTGGAAGCCGGACGAATTGATCGCGAAGCTCAACGAGGCGTTCCCGAGCGGCATCGCTCCCGAGGGCATGATGCAGATGATGGCGAAGGCCGCGGGCGGCGAGGGCGTTCAGCTTGGCTGAGACGGAGATCGTCTTCGAGCTGCCCGTCACCGCGGAGGCCATCGAAGACTTCGCGCTCGCGGTCGGAGAAGACAACAATCCGTTGTTCTTCGACTCCCAAGCTGCGCGCGAGGCGGGGTTCCCCGACGTCCTCGCGCCTCCGACTTTCACTACGCGTCAGATCTTCCCGGTGCCGCGCGACGAGCGCGAACGCCGGCTCGGTGCGAACCTCGACTACGCCCGGGTCCTCCACGGCGAGCAGGAGTTCGTCTACAACCGCCTTCCGGTGGCGGGGGAGACCCTGACCGGCACGATGCGGATCTCGAAAGACTTCGAGAAAGAGGGGAAGCGCGGAGGTTCCATGCGTTTCGTCACGTACGAGACGAAGTTCACGGATGCAGACGGCGGGGAAGTACTGACGGCGTACTACACACTCCTACAAACCGCGAAGGACGTGGGATGAACCGAAAGCGATCGGGAACGAGATGAGCGAACGCAGGGTCGACACGCAACGGATCTTCCCCACGACCATCACGCTCGAGGGGATCACGCCCGGCATGGAACTCGAGGAACGGGTCTTCGGCCCCGTCGACCGCGAGGACTTCGTTCGTTACGCCGCCGCATCGGGCGATGACAACCCGATCCACCAGGACGAGGAGTACGCAAGGAAGTCCGGGGCGCCCACCGTGTTCGCGATGGGGATGCTCAATGCCGGTTACCTCGCCAAGGCGGTCTCCGATTGGTTCGGCGGCCCCCACCACATCCGTCGCTACAAGGTCCGCTTCACGAACCGCGTGTGGCCCGGTGACGAGGTGGTCTGCACCGGCAAGGTCACCGCGATCGAGGACGGCCTCGTGAAGGTGAGCCTGGAGGTCCGCCGCCGCGGCACGGGCCCGGCCGAGCTGAACCTCGACGAGGAGCAGACCGCGATCACCGGCGAAGCCGACATCGAGCTCCCCGCCTAACCGTTCTGTACTAACTGAAGGGGTCTATACCGCGCTCCCACCGCACTAAAAGGAGGACTCGATGCCGCTGAACACCGCTCTCATCGGTAAGGAATACGAGACCGACACCTACAAGGTCACGGCCGACGCGATCGAGAAGTACGCGCGCGCCACGAACGACGTCAACGAGCGCTACCTCGCCGGCGAGGACTCCGTCGCGTCGCCGATCTTCCCCATCGTCCCGGCGTTCCAGTTCCTCATGAAAGCCGGCATGGATCCCGAGCTCGAGGCCGACCTCATGCGACTCGTCCACGGCGAGGAGGAGCACATCCTCCACAAGCCGATCCGGCCCGGCGACGTGCTCACGCTCACCCCGGTCATCGAGTCGATCGAGCAGAAGGAGACCGGCGAGACCTTCACCGTCAAGGTCACCGAGACCAACCAGGACGGAGACGTCGTCGCCGAGATCCGCGCTACGAGTTTCATTCGAGGCACCGGCTCCGGTAAGAAGAGCGGTGGACCGTCCGAGCAGCCGCAGCGGGACGTGATCTACGAGGAGACCACCAAGGTCGACGAGGACCAGACCGTTCGTTACGCCGAGGCCTCCGGAGACCCCAACCCGATCCACGTCGACGAGAACATCGCCAAGATGGCCGGGCTCCCGGGCATCATCAACCACGGCATGTGCACTCTTGCGATCGCCACGAAGGGTGCGGTGGATGGGCTCGCGGGAGGCGACCCGACGAAGATCAAGCGAGTTGCAGCTCGCTTCTCGAAGCCTGTGTTCCCGGGTCAGGAACTCACGACGAAGTTCTGGAAAGAAAGCGACAACACGTACGGCTTCGAGACCTACAACCCCGACGGCGATGCGGTGATCAAGAACGCGGTCGTCGAGATCGCCTAGCGGAAGAGCGACTTAGCTAGAACGCTCCGGCCGTCTTCATCATCACGAGTAGCACCGCGCCGCCCACCACGGCGAGCGTCGCCAGTGTCGAGGTGATCGGCGCGAGTTGATCACGCCTGTCGAAGCCCAAGGCCAGGATGATCCCCCCGACGAGGCCCCCGATATGGGCCCAGATGTCGATGAATGACGACAGCGCGAACCCGAGCACGAGGTTGGCAACGATGAAGAACCCGATGCTTCTGAGGTAACGCCCGAGGAACTGCGAGGTCCGTCTCTTGTAGAGATAGACCAGCAGGATGCCGGCGAGGCCGAAGATCGCTCCCGACGCCCCCAGACTGGGGCTCTCGGGCGGTATCGCGTACGAGAACGCGCTTCCCATCAGACCCGCCGCCAGGTACATGGCCAACGTCCTCACCGAGCCGAAAGCCTGCTCGACATTCGGCCCGAAGATGAAAAGCACGTACATGTTCATGATGATGTGTAGCGCCCCACCGTGCAGGAACATCGCAGTCACCAGCCGGTACCACTGACCGGCGTCGACGGCCTGCGGGATGAGCATGAAGCGCACGGTGAAGTTCTCGAATCCGAGGAACGTCTGCGCCGCGTAGGCGAGGACGTTGATCGCTATCAGCGAGTAGACGACGGGGGCGTTGGCCCGAAGGGTCGAGCGCACCTTGGGGGCGCTGCGGCGGGCTTCGGCAACGCATTCGGGGCAGTGCTGCCCGACCGAAGCAGCGATGGCGCAACGACCGCAGATCGGCCTCCCGCACCGCGAGCAATGCAAACGGGTCGGGGTCTTGGGATGCCCGTAGCAGTACTCGACCTCGTCCCCAGAGGGGGGAGAGGTGGCGAGATCCTGGCCCGCGGCGGCTGGTCGATCCATGGGGCTCATGCTCCCACGGCCCCCTGACTATCCTGGCCCGATGCCCCAACTCGAGGTCGCCACGTTCAACGTCCACCACTGCGAGGGGCTCGACGGCCGTATCGACCTGGCCCGGATCGCCGACGTCATAACCAGAACCGGCGCTTCGATCGTGGCGTTGCAGGAGCTGGACGAGCTCATGGAGCGGACCGGCCGCGTCGATCAACCTGCGGAATTGAGCCGGCTGACGGGCCTGCACATCGGTTTCGTCCCGACGCTCCGGCGCGGGGAGGGGTCCTACGGGATCGGGCTCGCGAGCAAGGAGAAGCTCGTGTGGCGGCCGCATCAGCTGCCGCTCGTCGGAGACGAGGAGCCGCGTGCCGCGATCGTGGCGACGATGCCCGGGGTGACGATCGTGGCCGCCCATCTATCCCTCCAGCCCGGCCCCCTGGCAACCCAGACCGCGGCGGTGGCCGAGCTCGTCCGGGATCTCGACGGGCCGATCGTGGTTCTGGGGGACCTCAATCAGCCTCGCCGGACCCTTACGCCCCTGTTCGATGCCGGGCTCGACTCGCCCCGCTGGCCCCGCAAGACGCTCGTCCGCCGGTTCGCTCAGAGGGACCACATCCTGGCCGGTCACGGAGCCCGGGTGGGGCGCAGGCGGGTGGTTCGGACCAGGGGCTCGGATCACAATGCCCTCTCGGGTCTGGTGCTTTTGTAAATTATTGTTGCTATTGTTACTCGTGTGACTCCCGTCTAGGGACGTTCATCCCGATTTCCGTTGAGGGTGCGGAGGCACGTGTGACGATCCGCAACATGGGGAGCCGACGGGGAGCGACGTTGTGCGCCTGGGGTTTGGTACTGGTACTGCTCGCAGCCTGCGGGGATTCGGGCGGCGGGGACACCACCCCGGCCGCCGCCGATCCGCGCCTCGATAAGGCCCTGTCCCAGATCAGCTCGATACAACGTACGGCCGACGGTCTCGCGGCCCGCGTCGAGCGCTTGGAGAACCGCCGCGACCACATGACCGAACGCATCGACAACCTGGCCGCGCGGCTCGGTTCGGCCCTGAGCGACCTGCGTGAGTCGTTGCGGGCGCGCGTCGGGGCGGCCGACGAGGCAGCGGCGACTGCGAACGACGCACTCAACCGCGCGCAGTCGGCTTTGGATGGCCTCTCGGTTCTCGAGAATCGCTTCGACTACCACATGAAGCACGACCACGGAGGAGGGTGATGGTGCGGGTAATGCGCGACCTCGTGGGCGAGGTCTTGTCGCATCGTTACCGGATCGTCGCGCGTATCGCCGGCGGTGGCATGGGCGAGGTCTACCGAGGTCACGACCTGTTGCTCGACCGCAGCGTCGCGGTGAAGGTGCTTCAGCCGTCACTCGCCACCGATCCCGATCTCGTCGCACGGTTCCGCGCCGAAGCACGTGCCGCGGCTCGTCTCTCGCATCCGAACATCGTCGCGGTGCACGACTGGGGGGCCGAGGACGACCACACCTATTACATGGTCATGGAGTACGTCTCGGGATCGGACCTGAGGGATCTCCTCGTCAGCAGAGGGTCGCTCGATCCGGCGCACGCGGCGGGGATCATGGCTTCGGTCTGCGAGGCGTTGTCGGTGGCTCACGCACACGGGCTCATCCATCGAGACGTCAAGCCCGAGAACATCCTGCTGGCTCGGGACGGCACCGTGAAGGTCGCCGACTTCGGGATCGCCGCGATGGTCGACGCGGACAGGACGATGCCGGGCGGAACCATTCACGGAACGTTGCGATACGTCGCTCCCGAGCAGGCCCGCGGGGAGGACGCCGGTCCGCAGGCCGACATCTGGGCGGCCGGCGCGGTGCTCGCGGAGCTCGTCACCGGCTCACCCCCGGGTCGTGGTTCGGGGGCCGACGTACTCCGTCATCGCGCCAACGAACAGGTCGAAGCGCCTTCGAAGATGGACCCCTCGATCCCGCGCGCCATCGACGACATCGTTGCAACCGCGTGCGCTCTGGACCCTGCCGATCGCTATCAGAACGCGGCCGAGATGGCCCGCGATCTGCGGTCGCTCACCGACACGGACGTCGAAGCGGGGCCCGGGGTCGAGATGCTCCTCGATCACGTGACGGGCGAGATCCGGCTGCCCGACATGGAGCCGACGACCTTCGTGTCCAATCGCAGTCTCAAGCGGGCCGGCAGACGCGCCCCGCGAGCGCGTTTCGTGGCGATCGCGATCCTTGTCCTGCTGGTGGCGGCAGGCGCGGCCAAAGGTGCCACGTGGCTGTTCGGTGCTCGTGACGTCGCGGTTCCGTCTCTGCGAGGACTCGCCAAAGGTGCCGCAACGCGGCGTGCCGACGACCGTGGGCTCGACATCACGGTCGTGGACCGCGAGCGCAGCCCCACCGTCCCGAAAGGGCACGTCATCTCTCAGAGTCCGAAGTCCGGTCAGATCCAGGAGGGGTCGAAGATCGAGGTCGTGCTCTCGAGCGGGTACCCCCTGTTCGAGATCCCCGACGTCACCGGCCTCACGAAGGACCTGGCCGCCATCCGCTTGCACATACGCAAGTTCGAGATCGGCGATGTCACCTACGAATACTCGATGAAACCGGAAGGCACGGTCATCTCGCAGAGCCCGGCCGATGGGAAACGCGAATGGTTCACGAAGGTCGGCCTCGTCGTGAGCAAGGGGCCGGAACCGGTTGCCGTCCCGGACGTGGTCGGCAAGTCGCGTGGAGCGGCACTGGATGCCTTACGCAGTGAGGGCTTCGTCCCGGTCCCCGTGGATGCGTACTCGGACGACGTTCCCGAGGGCAAGGTCGTCTCGACCGACCCCGCCACCGGTGAGGTCATCGGGCGCGGGAGCGAGATCCGCGTTTACATCTCCGTCGGCCCCCGTTTCGCCGAGGTAACGATGCCGGACGTTCGAGGGATGGGCGTGGACGAGGCCAAGGCGAAGTTGACGGCGTTGGGACTCCGCGTCCATGTCGTTCAGTCGTGCCCCGGCAGCATCGTGGTCGAGACCCAGCCGATCGCCGGAACGAAGCTGCACGAGCACGACACAGTCGCCCTGTTCGTCTGCTAGAGAACCCCCCACCCTCGCAACGACTCGACGAACCGGGGCGTGCAGTCGAGGTTTTCCACCTCGTCGAGCGGGACCCACCGAACCTCATCGGCATCGTCGCCGGCTCGTGGCGTGGCCGCGCCGACGACCGTCGCGACGTGATCGAGGATCACGTAATGCGGATCGCCGGTGACCTCGAGGATCCCCAGGAGGTCGGCGACCTCGATCTCCAGCCCGGTCTCCTCCCTGACTTCACGCGCCAGTGCGCCGGCGAGAGTCTCGTGTTTCTCGACGCGGCCCCCGGGGATTGACCACAGTCCCTTGCCCGGCTCGCGACCCCGACGAACCATGAGGAGCGCACCATCGTGGATGACGACCGCGCCGACGGCGACCACGGGCCCATCTGTCATCTCGTGAGGTTATGCCCCCGTTAACCTCACGAGCCTCATGGAAGCGCCGTCGCGATCCTCGTGGTTATTGCTCGGTCTCGGGGTCCTGGCGGCGTCCATCTCGGCGATCCTGATCAGGTACGCGCGCGACGCCGATCCGTTGGCGATCTCTCTGTGGCGTTGTGCCGCCGGTGCCGCCGTGTTGGCTCCCTTCGCCGGGCGCGATCTGTCGAAGACCCCACGGCGCGCGATCCGTACCTCCACTTTGGCGGGGATCTTCCTCGCGGTTCACTTCGCCACGTGGATCACGTCACTCGGGCTCACATCGGTGGCTGCTTCGGTCCTACTGGTGTCGACCTCGCCGGTGTTCGTCGCGATCGCATCGTGGTGGCTGTTCAAGGACCGCTTGCCGATGGCGGCGTGGGTCGGCATCGTCGCGACCATGGTCGGTAGCGTGCTGATCGCGGGTGGCGACCTGTCGGGAACATCGCGCGATGGGAACATCCTTGCGATCATCGGAGGCATCACCGGAGGTGCGTACATCCTCGCGGGCCAGGTAGCACGTAGAGATACCGGCATCCTCGGTTACGCAACGGTCACCTACACGGTTGCAGCCGTACCTCTACTGGTCGTCTGCCTGGTCCGTCACATCCCCCTGTGGGGGTACGACGCGGGAACGTGGATCGCGATCGTCGCGTTGATCGCCGTCCCGCAATTGCTGGGACACACCGTCATAAATCTCGTTCTCAAAGACATCGACGCGACGACCGTGACGGTGGCGATCATGGCGGAACCCGTGATCGCAACGATCCTTGCCTTCGTGTTGTTCTCCGAGGTTCCGACATCTCTGGTCTATCCCGGAGGTGCTGCGATCCTGTTGGGCATCTATCTCGTCTCCGCGCGCGGGAGACCGCAGGCGGTCGTCGTCGAATGATCGAGTTCGATCGTTGTCTCGTCATGGGCATCGTCAACCGCACGCCCGATTCCTTCTACGACGGAGGAAGGATGGGGCTGGAGGCGTCGGTCGCGCACGCGGAGCGTCTCGTCGAGGAGGGAGCCGACATCCTCGATCTCGGGGCGGTGAAGGCAGGGCCCGGTGCCGACGTGTCGGAAGACGAAGAGCTCGATCGGCTCGTGCCCTTGGTCGACGCCGTCTCCCGGGTGGGCGTCCCCCTGTCGGTCGAGACGGGTCGCGCGGCCGTCGCGGAGAAAGCGATCGAGGCCGGCGCCACGATCGTCAACGACGTCACCGGGTTCGCCGACGGCGAGCTGGCACACGTTTGCGCGCGGCGCGACGCGTACGTCGTGCTCATGCATCATGGGGGGCAGATCCGTGGTCGTCCCCTCAACCCGCGTTACGAGGACATCGTGACGGCCGTTCTCGAGGAGTGGGAGCGTCTCGCCGGCATCGCCCGGCGCGCCGGAGTCGCGGACGGCCGGATCATCGTCGATCCCGGGCTCGACTTCGGAAAGACGACTTTCCATTCCCTCGAGCTGATGCGGCGGCTGCGCGAACTGTGCGATTCGCCGTGGCCCGTACTGGTCGCACCTTCCCGGAAGGACGTGGTCGGAGAGACGTTGGGATTGCCTCTCGAGGAGCGCCTGGAGGGGACGCTGGCGCTCGTGGCCCTGTCGGTCGCGGCGGGGGCCGGGATCGTCCGGGTCCACGATGTAGCCGCCTCGGTCAGGACGGTTCGGATGGTCGAAGCGGTCCGGGGAACGCGTCGTCCCGAGGCGGCGATCAGGGGCCTGTGGGAATGAAGCTCGCCGAGGGCCGTCACTTGATACCTTGTCGCCGTGGCTAAGACCATCCTGATCGTCGAAGACGAAGAAGCCGTCCGCGAGCTCGAGAAGTTCATCCTCGAGCAGAGCGGCTACGAGGTGATGGAAGCACGCGACGGTCTCGAAGGACTGACGAAGGCCGAGTTCAAGCGTCCCGACCTGATCCTGCTCGACCTGATGATGCCCGACGTCTCGGGCGGGCGGATGTTCGACGAGATGAAACGGCATCCGGCGACCGAGGGGATCCCCATCCTGGTCGTCACCGGCAAGCCCGACGCTCATCAGATATTCGACGACCAGATCGGCCAGGAGAACGTGATCATGAAGCCGTTCGAGGCCGAGACCCTTCTCTCCCAGATCGCGGCCCACATCGGGGGACCGCAGTAGCGACGGTTCGGTCCTGGATACCTACTTCGTAGTTCTCGCTGCCGTTCTCGGCCTGATCTTCGGCAGCTTCGCGACTGCCGTCGCCTACCGTGTCCCGCGCCACGAATCGATCGTTTCCGGACGCAGCCGTTGCCCGGATTGCGGTGCGACCGTGACCGCACTCGAGAACGTTCCGGTGTTCAGCTGGCTCTTCCTCCGCGGCAAGTGTCGTCATTGCGGCAAGCGGATATCGGTCCGTTACCCGCTGATCGAGCTTGCAACGGCAGTGCTCTTCGCGCTCGCCGAGTGGAAGTTCGGCGTGTCACTCCGGGCGGTCGCATTCGCTGCATTCTTCTGGGTTCTCGTGGTGCTCACCGTCATAGATCTGGAGCACAAGCTGTTGCCGTCTCGGATCATCTATCCGTCGATCGTTGCCGGTGCGGCGTTGCTGACTGCCGACGCGCTCATCGAGGGCGAGCCGGGGCGGCTCGTCCGGGCCGGGGTGGGCTCGTTGATCTTCGGTGTCTTCTTCTTCGCCATCGCATTCCTGGTGCCGCAGGGGATGGGGATGGGAGACGTCCGATTCGCCTACCTGCTCGGGATGTTCCTAGGAGACATCGGTGGCATAGGTGTGGTGTTGGTCGGGATGTTCCTGTCGTTCCTGTCGGGAGGGATCATCGGAGGGATCGCGGCCGCCGCGACGCGCGGCGGGCGCAAGATGAAGATCCCCTTCGGACCGTTCCTCGCGTTCGGGACGGTGCTCGCGGTGTTCGTGGGGCGTCCGCTACTCGATGCCTATCTCGGGACGTTCTGACGAGCTACCGAGCTGCCCGTCGAGGATCGTGACGACGGACGGCTAGCCCGCGGTTGCTTGGAGCCGGTCGATCAGGTCCTTGAAGTTGACCCGCACGAACTCCGAGAGGCGCATGTCCGGGGGAACGTGGAGCTTGCGCCGGATCCGCGCCTTGTGACTGCGCACGGTGCCGCGGGTGATCCCCAGTCGCCGGGCGATCTCGTGCTCGGTTCTCTTCTGCGACAGGTTGACGAGCACGTCCCACTCGCGTTCGGTCAGTTCCTGCGACAACGAGACCGGATTCAAGCCGTGCCTTCTGGGGTCGTCGGCACGCCACGAGCGATCGCCACCCGAGTCACGGGCCCGGAACAGTGCGATCTCGGCGCGAGCCAGGACCTCGTCGGCCGTCCGGCCGGGCATCGACTGTGCGACTCCAACGGAAACCGACGGCGGTTCGGGAGCCGTGGCGACAGAAGCTGCGGCCTCGCGACAGCGCTCTGCCGCAAGGAACGCGGTCGCGACCTCGGTATCCGGAAGCAACGCTGCGAATTCATCGGGGCCGTAGTGGAACAGCTCGTCGGAAGTACGCAACGTCGAGCGAAGAACCCGTGAGATCTCACTCCGAAGTCGATCGCTGACCGCAATCCCATGTCGGTTGATCACCTCGTCGGCGGCGTCGATCTTGATCAGAAGTACCGAAGCGTGCGACGACGTGCGCGCCGAGCGTGAGAGCTCGCGGCGCAAGCGTGTTTCGAAAACGTCTCTGCCCATCAGCCTGGTGACTGCATCGCCCCCGGCCCGCATCCGGATCTCGTCTTGACGAGCTTTCGTGCGCGCCGCGGCGCCGACACGTGCGATCAGGTCGCGTGGATCGGCGGGCTTGTTGATCCAGTCGACGGCGCCTCCTTCGAGCGCGCGGACGCGGTCGTCGGTGGTGGTGATCGCCGACAGGAAGACGACCGGGATCTCTGCGGTGCGCGGATTCGATGCAAGCGCGTTCAACACGGCGCCGCCGTCCATGTCCGGCAACATCATGTCCAACAGGATCACGTCGGGGGACCGGGTCGCAGCCATCTCGATGCAGCCGCGGCCGTTGGGAGCCTCTATGACGTCGTAACCCTCGTGGGACAGCTGCATGCTCGCGACGGTGCGCATGTCCGGGTCGTCGTCCACGACGAGGACCAGGGATCTCATGCGCGGGAGGGGGATCTGGGATTCGGGAGTCACTGGGTCACGATGTCATCTCGTGGTCATCCACGGAATGAATAGAAGTGACTAAAAAACCTAGTCCGTTCGGGCGGGACCGGTCCGCATATCCGTTCCCGGCCTTACCATGGGCCTATGGATGAGCCGGAACCTTTCGAAGGGCCGCTCGGCGACGACGACCTCGACCCCTCCTCTCTCGGCGACGAGAGCTCGGCCCCCCTGGCCGACGACGAGCGCGAGGCCCTGCAGCAGGACCTCGTAGACGTCCAGGTCCTCAAGGAGATCCTCGGAACCAAGTCGATCAGAGGAGTCGTCTTCTACTGCCCGGACTGCGACGAGGATCACTATCTCGCTTGGGATCTGCTCGCAGGGAACCTGCAGGAGTTGCTGAATGCCGGCGAATCACCGGTTCACGAGCCGGCCTTCGAACCCGACCCCAACGACTACGTCTCATGGGATTACGCGCGTGGTTTCCTCGACGGGTACGAATCCTTCGAGGAAGAGACGCAAGGTGAAAGCGTCCTCAAACTGGTCCTCGAGCTCAAAGAGCGCGGCTGGAGGCCCGACGAGGTGAAAGCGCTACTCGCCAAGGTCGACATGCAGCTTCCGCCCCTCGGGGATCACGGGCGCGACGCTTCTCGATGACGCGCACGATCGCCTTCGCGAATCAGAAAGGCGGCGTCGCCAAGACAACAACCACCTTGTCGATGGCGTCCGCCCTTGCCGAACGCGGCCGCCACGTTCTGGCGATCGACATGGATCCTCAGGGCGCGTTGACCTACTCGGTGGGGATCGACCCGGACGCGCTGGACGAGACGGTGAACGACGTGCTGGTCAGGCGACTTCCGATGGAGAAAGTGATCGTCGAACGTGAGGTGGACGTCGTACCGGCCAACATCGATCTCGCCGGAGCGGAAGCGATCCTCTTGGCCAAGACGGGACGCGAATACGCACTCGAGCGAGCGTTGCGCGACGTGGCCCCACGCTACGACTACGTGATGATCGACTGTCCGCCGTCGCTCGGCATCCTCACGATCAACGCATTGACCGCGGCGAAGGAAGTGCTGATACCTCTTCAGTGCGAAGCACTGTCTCATCGTGGTGTGGGACAGCTCATCGAGACCCTGGCCGACATCCGTCACTTCACGAACCCCGACCTCAACGTCATCGGGGTCATCGCCACGATGTTCGATGGACGATCGCTGCACGCTCGCAAGGTCCTCGGCGATGTCGGCGAGCGTTATTCGGTGAAGGTCCTCGACCCCCCGGTGAAGAAATCGATCCGGCTGGCGGAGGCGGCTCAGGCCGGTTGCTCGATCCTTCGTTACGCGCCGGGGCACGACGCCGCGGCCGCATACCGCGAGCTGGCGCGTCAGATCGACGAGGGCGAAACAGGTGCCTGAGCGACCCGATCCCACCGGCAGGTACGCCCTGTATTCGGCGACGGAACGTCGTTCCATGACGTGCACGGTCGAGTGCAGCGCGTGTCGCGAGGAGACGCGGGTGTCCTACCTCGAGCTGGCCGCTCTGATGTTTCCGGTCCATTTCCACGTCCCCTTCGTCAGGTATCACCACTCGTGGATGCGGTGCCCTGCTTGCGGACGCCGCACGTGGGTACGGGTGCATCTGGATAGGTGATGGGCTTGCTCGGGTACGCTCCCGGGCGAGCGGGCGCGCGGCAACCAGGAGGTAGTGAACGTGGCGAGCACACGGAAGACCAAGAAGCAGGTCAAAGAAGCGCGGAAGCAGATCGGTAAGGCTGCAGACAGTCTCGGCAAGGTCGGTCGCAAGGCCGTCCAAACCGCAACGAAGACCGCGCGCGAGGTCGCCAAGACCCGCGACGCCAAGACGGCCAAGAAGCAGGCGAAGGCCGCCTCGAAAGCGGTCGGGGTAGCGGTGGACGCGGGCGTCGAACTCGTCAAGACCGCCGCCGGTGCCGCGCGCAAGAGCGCCAAGGGCCTGGCCGGATCGAAAGAGGTCAAGCGGGCATCGAAGAACGTCTCCAAGGCTGCGGGCGCGTCGCGGGCGGCTGCCAAAGCGACGACCAAGACCGCTCGCAAGCAGAGCGCCGCCGCGGTGAAGCAAGCCCGGGCCCGGAGCGCGGCCGCCGCCAAGAAGTCGAGCGCCGCGGCCAAGAAGGCCCAGTCGAAGGCGAAATCGACGGCGAAGAAGGTCTCCCGCTAAGTCCTACGGATCCTCACATAAGGGCCCGTTCGGGCCGATGATGTACCCATGAGCGACAGGGGCGTTCGCAACCAGCCCTCGCGCGCGCAGTGGCTCCGAAGGCTGGCGCACCGAAGGCGTGACACCGTCGGATTCGTGCTGTCTGGGGGCGGGCCGCTGGGAGCGCTGGAGGTTGGGGCCCTCCACGCGTTGTTCGAGACCGACATCAGGCCCGACCTGATGGTCGGTACGTCGGTGGGCGCTCTCAACGCGACCTGGGTCGCCTACGACCCCACGCCCGCCGGAGTCGAACGGCTCGATGCGGTGTGGCGCAATCTCAAGGACAACGACATGTTCCCCGGGGCCGGGCGCTTCAAGGCATCGTGGGCGCGCATGTTGGTGCGGGGCAATCACGTGTTCGAGAACAGCGGCATCCGTCGGCTCATCGCGAGCAGCCTCGGGACACCTCGGTTCGAGGATCTACAGATCCCGCTTGCCGTCACCGCGACCGACCTCGAAACGGGACAGGAGGTGGTGTTCACATCGGGTGAGCTCACGGATCCTCTGCTCGCGTCGACCGCGATGCCGAGCATCTTTCCGCCGGTCTCCATCAGAGGACGCAGCTATATCGATGGCGGCGTCGCGGACAACGTTCCGATCGCGCCGGCGGTGGCGATGGGGGCCAAGACGCTGTACGTCTTCGACGCGACGGGCCACTCCCGGCAGAGACGTCCCCTCAACCGTCCGATCGACTATCTACTGCATGCTTTCTCGCTCGCTCGCGGCCAGCGTTTCGACATCGAGCGCTCGCTCTATGCGGAGAGGGTCAAGTTGGTGCTGATCCCGGGTCCCAAGCTGGACTTCTTCGTGCCGTTCGCGTCGATGGAGTACACCGACCGCCTTATCGATCTCGGGTACGAGGCGACGAAGCGGTTCCTGAAGTCGGGGCTCGAAGAGGCCTCCTCCGACGGCATCGAGGCTCCCGGGACCTGATCCGTGTCACTTTTCTGCCGTAAGAATCGGACATAACCCCACGCACCTCGCGTTTCGCGAGCGGGAATTCTCTCTCCGTTACAGGAGACCGCGGCCCCCCGCCGAACCTTTGACCTTGGCGATGCACAGGACCCCCTCAGCTTGAACACAGGGATCAAGGGAAAGAAGAGGTACGTGATGAGCAAGCGCAATTGCCCCTTCATGTCGGGCCCGAAGGACCCGTCCGTGAAGGTCACCTCGGCCAAGTGGTGGCTTGCCATCTCACGTGACGTCTTCGTGACCAACGCACGCATGCAGCGGCGTCACCGCCCGCCCGTGCGATGCCGGCGCACGCCGACCTTCTCCGGTCCCCTCCGCTAGCCCTCACAGTTCCAGCGATCCCTCTCCGCGTTCTCACGGTCACTTAACGCGCGCCCCGACGTCGCGGGCGCGATTCGGTTCGACTCGTAACATCGCCTCCGCCGCTATCTCCAAGGGGGTTCCGATGACCGTCGAGAAGTCGATCGATCTCACCGCGACCGGACCGAGCATCGAGGAGGCCGTCGCCGAGGCCGTCCATCGAGCGAGCCTCACTCTCAAGGGCCTGACGACGTTCGAGGTCGAACGCATCGACGGCCTCATCGAGGACGGCACGCCGGTCTACCGGGTGCTCGTGCGGGTCTCGTTCCAGATCAAGGAGCAGGTCCACGAGTAGCGGCCTTCGCTCCGATCGCGCGACGCGCCCGAGATGACGATCGACCACAAACGCCGCGAGCCCGCACCGGGCGTCTTCCGACTGGTGTTGCCGCTCCCGTTCCCCGGTCTCGATCGGGTGAACGCCTACATGCTCGCGGGTGGCGCGGACACGACGCTGGTCGACTGCGGCATCTTCACGCCGGACGAGGCCGGCGACCACGGTTGGGACGATGTGGTTGCGGGCCTGAACGCCTGCGGATACGAGCCGGCCGACGTCGTGCGTCTGATCATCACGCACCCTCACATCGATCACTACGGGATGGCGGCTCGTTTCGTCGAAGAGAGCGGTTGCGAGCTCGTCATGCACGAACGAGCCTCCGACGACATCGAGGGATACCGCGACCCGACCGCCGCACGCGAAACCCTGCGCGAGATGCTCGCCGATCACGGAGTCGCACCCGAGGAGATCGGTGAGCTCACCCGCTGGGAGGACTGGCGCGGTTTCGTCTCGGGGGTGATCGAGCCCACCCACCCGGTGGCCGGCGGCGAGACGTTCGAGATCGGTCCCCGGACCTGGGAGGTCGTCTACACGCCGGGCCACTCCAGCGCGCACGTCTGTCTGTGGTCGAGCGCCGACCGCATCCTCATCTCCGGCGACCACCTGTTGCCGACGATCACGCCGCACATCGATTTCCGGCGCGGCGTGGACGACGATCCTCTTGGGGACTTTCTCGAGTCGCTCGCGACGATCGAGCGGCTCGATCCGAAGCTCGTGTTGCCCGGTCACGGCCGACCGTTCGAGGACGGGGCCGAGCGCGCCCGAGTGGTCGCGCGGCATCACGATCGTCGACTCGGGGCCATCCTCCAGGTGGTCCGCAACGAGCCCCACACGGCCGACGAGATAACCGACGAGATCTTCGGGACGACCTTGCTGCACTTCCAGAAGCGTCTGGCGCTGGGCGAAGCTCTCGCTCACCTTGCTTACCTCGTTCGTCGCGGTGAGGTCGAGCGCATCGAGACCGAGGATGGGAAACGTCTCTACCGCAAGGCGAGCCGTCGCCACCGCAACGACGACGACTGAGGACCCGTGCGCGCCGTAACCGATCCTTCGGTGGCCGATTGGGTGGTGAACGCCATTCATCCATTCGCGCAGGATGTGGGCTCGGTGATCCCCGACACATTCCAGGCCTACTTGCGGGTGCTGCATCCGGCCGAGAAACGCGATGGTTCCTCGTCGACCCCAGTGACGTGGCGTCAGATTGCAGAAGCGAATGGAAAGCAGTTTCACCCCGAGATGCAGTTCGAGTTCCTCGTTCCGGATGACTGCTTCGACGGCGCCCTCAATTGCCGGCGTTCGCAGGAGGGGTTGTGGGACGAGCCTCCCGAACTCGGAGAGATCCCCGGCGACATCGCCAGAGCACTTGCCGAGCTCCTTCGAGGATTCACCGGCACTCCCGAAAGTTGTTACTTCGCCTACTGGGAAGGTTGGGGCGACCCGGTGGAATCGGTTGCAACGAAGATCGGTGAGACGCCGCCGGAGCCGGCTCCTCTCGACTTCGCCGGTAGCCCTCGTGCCGAGCGCGACCGAGCTGCCAAGTTCCTGATCCCGGGACGGGGGTTCTATCTCTACGAGGGTGCGATCACCGAGGCCACCACGAGTTGGATGGGCGATCTCGGGAACCGTCCCTCCCTGTGGTGGCCTGCCGACAGGTCGTGGTGCGTCGCAACCGAGATCGACTTCGTTTGCACCTACGTCGCCGGGCCCGAGGGCATTGCCGAGGCGCTAGTGAACGATCCCCGCATCGAGGCCGTCCCGACGGCGCCCACCGACGGGATCGGACGGGCGGCCGATCGGATCAACGGACCCAAGTAGGTCGCGAAAAGCTCGGGGCTCCACCGAGTTGGCGGCCGCGCGGGCTAGATTCTTAGGCCCACCCCATCGCAGGAGAAGTCGTGAGAGAGACCACGCCCGAAGTCGAGTTGATCGCCCGCCCGTCGCTGGACCTGGCGGCGCTCGAGCGCTATCTCAAGACCGTCGGGGGCGAGACCTGGCTTGCGAACCGCGTTCAGGAAGACCCCGACCCGAACCCCGGCCAGTTGCTGATCGAGGCGGCCGGACGGGCGTGTTACCGCTCGTGGGAACCGGGGCTCAACCCCAACGTCACGAGGGTGCGCAGGGAACAGAAGGAGTACTTCCTCAACCTGATGCGGTCGGGCCACGGCAGCGTCATGGAGCACGCCAACTACACGTTCATCCTCTACAACGTCAGCAGGGTTTTTACGCACGAGCTGATCCGCCATCGGGCGGGAAGCGCGTTCAGCCAGGAGAGCATGCGCTTCGTACGCCTCGACGAGATCCCCTTCCGCATCCCCGAGTCGATGGAGTCGATGCGGCCGCAGATCATCTCGATCCTCGAGACGCTCGAGGAGTTCCAGGTCGCCGCGGCCGAGCACGTCGGTCTCGACGAGGAGGGCGTGAACTTTCACACGAAGAAAGAGATCACCTCGGCGATGCGCAGGCTGGCGCCGGAAGGGGTCTCGACGATGATCTTCTGGACCGCGAACGTGCGCACGCTGCGTCACACGATCGCGATGCGCACCGATCCCGGCGCGGAGGAAGAGATCCGTTACGTGTTCGACAAGATCGGTCACATCATGGTGCAGGAAGCGCCGTTGCTGTTCGGCGACTTCACGATCGACGCGAACGGCGCGTGGGTGACCGAATACAAGAAGGTTTGAGCGCGCCCGCGCGCACCTTCCGATGATCCTCGCCGAGGCGTTCAAGTTCGGCCTCGACCCACTTAGGTGGGAGATCGTGCCGCGGCTCCATCTCGGCCCCCTCGCCATCTCGCCACACGGGATCGGTATCGCCGTCGGGTTCCTCGCAGGGGCGCAACTGATGGCGCGCCGCGCGCGCAAGCGCGGCGGCCCTCCGGAGACCGATATCTGGAACGTGCTGTTCTACGCGCTGATCGGAGCGATCGTTGGAGCGCGCGTCGGATACGTGCTCGGACATTTCGGTGAGGTCACGAACAATGGAGCCGACTACCTCGGCGTGTTCAAGATCTGGGAAGGCGGCATCTCGCTCATCGGCGGGATAACGGGTGCGGTGCTCGCCGCGCTCCCGTACATGCTGAGGCACCGGATGGGGTTCTGGCGCACGATGGATCTCGCCGCGCCCGGCCTGGCGTTAGGGATCGTGATCGGGAGGATCGGCGACCTGATAATCGGAGACCACCTCGGCAAGCCGACGAACTTCGCCCTCGGGTGGCACTGCCTCGGCTCGAGCGGGCATCCACCGACCGACGCGCAGGTCTACCTGCAGGCGCTCGCCGAGGGGAAGCCCCCGTCGCTGGGGTGTTTCGACCTCACGCTTCACGAGACGGCTCTCTACGACCTCTTCTCGACGCTCCTGCTACTGGGCGTGTTGCTCTGGGTCGGTCGCAAGGTCCGGCGCCCCGGCTTCATGATCCTGTTGTTCACGGTCTGGTACGCCGCCATGAGGGTGATCACCGACTACATGAGGGTCGACCGCCGGTACTTCGGGCTGACGGGGAGCCAGATCATGTCGATAGCCGTGGGGATCATCGCCCTGTACCTGCTGGCGCGCTTCCGGGGCGCTCCTGCCCGCTTCGCAGGGCCCCCTCCAGGCCCCCCGGCGGGGGACCGCGAACCGCTCGAACCGGCGCCGGCGCCCGCCGGCGTGGGCGCTCACGCCGAAAATCCTCGCGCTTCGACTACGGAGAGTCTCGGAAACCCACCAGACCCCCCTCCACCGACTACGTAGCGCATTCTCAAATCCGCACCACGGGGCGCCTGGGTGGCACGATGGGGGCGTCGCCTCTCGACG